>JANLPK010000016.1:0-4512 GCA_031367205.1 Alphaproteobacteria bacterium | reverse complement strand
TGATGGCATACCTCAGTGACTTGGCGGAGCAGTTGGAACGCAACGCCGATCCGGCTTCAACCTTCACGCCCAAGCACCCGACCCTGACCATTGGCACTGTGAACGGCGGGACAGCAGGCAACATACTGGCGCGGGAGTGTTCATTCCTGTTCGATCTGCGGTGCCAGGGCGGCTATGAGCCGGACAAGATCTTGGCGGGGTTCTTTGCCAAGGTTGCGGTGATGGACGCGGAGCTGAAGGCGCGGTTTGCAGAGTGCGGTGTTAGCGTCACGCGCCATGCCAATGTGCCGCCCCTGGACCCGGAGATTGACGGGGTGGCCGAGGTCTTCGCTCGGCGACTGACCGGCGACAATGGTCCAGGACGCGTGGTGGCCTATGCGGCAGAGGCGGGCCAGTTTCAGCGGGCGGGGTTCTCAACGGTGATCTGTGGCCCCGGCTCCATCGATCAGGCCCATCAGCCCAATGAATATGTCGAGGTCGTGCAGATGCAGCGTGGGGCGGCATTTATGGCGCGATTGGTGGACTGGGCGGCCAGCGCTGAATGAAGGCGCGGCGCAGGAGGAGATCCAGCGGGTTCCAGGTCATGGCCTTGGCGATATTCCAGGTGCTGACTGTGCGAGTGGCTTGAGTCTCAGGACGGGCGTTGAGCGCGACACCGATATCTTTGATGCCCGCCATCAGGCCTCGCCAGGGTGCCGCTAGCTCGCCGCGGGTGGCGTGGCGGGCGAAGAGCGTGACTGTGGCTAGGATGTGCAGCGGCAGGGTCAGCCAGAGCAGGAGCGCCGGGGTGTTCTTCAGATAGACCCAGAACCGGTTTCGGGTGCCGTGGAAGGCCGCAAAGTCGGAGCGTGGCCCGCCCGAGGCGGTGCCGCCATGGTGGTGGACCACAGCGTCGGGGATCAGCAGGGTGGGTTTGCCGACTAGGCGCAGGCGGTAGCCGAGATCGACGTCTTCGCCATAGCAGAACAAGGACTCGTCGAAGCCGCCCATGGCCTCAAAGAGGTCGCGGCGGATTAGCATGGCCCCACCGCAAGCTGAGAACACTTCACCGACCACGGTGTCGCCCGGATCTGGGTGACCATAACCACCACGATAGGGGAAGCCGCTGATCGACATGACATCGCCCAAGCCATCCAGCCGATCCGAGCCGTCGGCCAGGAGTTGGCGAGAGGTAAAGCATTCGACAGTGGGATAGGTCGTTGTCGCAGCCATCAAGCGTTCGAGCCAATTGGGAGCTGCAATAGCGTCTGGATTGATGAGAGCGAGCCAATCGCCCGTGGCGTGGTGCGCGGCAAGATTCGTCCCTGCAGCGAAGCCTAGGTTCTTGTCAGCCGGGATCTGGCGAACATGGGGAAAGTGTGTTGCGGCGGCTTGGGGTGCACCATCGGTAGAGGCGTTGTCGACCATCACCACCTCATGGGCGGCGAAAGTTTGGTCTTTCAGAGCACCCAGGCAGTGGCCCAAATGCGCACCGCTCTCGTAGGCAACGATCAAAACCGTCACCGCAGGCTTGTCTTTCGGGCCGTCTCGCGCCATCGGTCCCCGAACTCCTAGTCTCTGAGGCACTATGACGACGATCACGCCGCTGGCCATCCCTGAGGTCCTGCTTATCACGCCCAAGCGCCATGGCGATGCGCGTGGCTGGTTTAAGGAGAGCTGGAGCCGCAAGACTTTTGAGTCTCTGGGCCTCGATCACGACTTCATGCAGGACAACCAGGCCTTCAATGCCAAGGCCGGAACCGTGCGCGGACTGCACTTTCAGCAGGCACCGCACGCCCAGGCCAAGCTGGTTCGGGTGTTGGCCGGGTCGATCTTTGATGTGGCGGTGGATGTTCGGGCCGGCTCGGCGACCTACGGCCAGTGGGTCGGGGCGGAGTTGACGGCGGCTGGCGGTGAGCAGCTGCTGGTGCCGCGCGGCTTTGCCCACGGCTACGTTACCCTCGTGAACGACACCATGCTGTTCTACAAGGTCGATGGCCAGTATGCGCCGCAGACCGAGGGCGGGGTACTGTGGAACGATCCAGACTTGGCCATTGACTGGCATCTGCCGGCCGGTGGGGCGATTCTTTCGGACAAAGATCAGGTGCTGCCGCGCCTTCGAGACATGACCCCGGCTCAGTTCTAACCATGCTGCAGAGCCGCGAGCTGCTGGACATCCTGGCCCTCGAGGCCATCGATTTGGATCTCTATCGCGGCGTGACGCCCGATGATGATCGCAATCGCCGGATCTATGGCGGTCAGGTGGTGGCTCAAGCTCTGGCGGCGGCCTATCGGACCATTGAAGGGCGTCACTGCCACTCCATGCATGCCTATTTCATCCGCCCGGGTGATCCGAAGATCCCCATCCTCTTCCAAGTGGATCGAGCGCGTGATGGGGGAAGTTTTGCGGTGCGCCGGGTAGTGGCCATTCAGCACGGCAAGCAGATCTTCAATCTAGCGGCTTCGTTTCAAACCCCGGAAGAGGGGTTTGAGCATCAGATCCCCATGGATGATGTGCCACCACCGGAGGGGTTGAAAAACGAGGAAGAGCTGAGGGCCGAGGCAGGACTGACGCCAGAGAGTCGCCGGATCTGGCCGGTAGAGGTGAGGCCCTGCAATCCCCGACCGCACGGAAGCTTAGAGGTTCAAGAGCCGGTGGATCGCTGCTGGATCCGCACGCGGCACTCGGTTGGCCCTGAGGTCCCAGCCAATCAATGCGCGCTGGCCTATGCCTCAGACATGACCTTGTTGGATGCCTCCCTGCGGCCCCATCCTGTGAACTGGGAGTCCGGCAAGCTGCAGGTGGCGAGCCTTGACCATGCGCTCTGGTTCCATAAGGCCTCCGATGTCAGTGAGTGGCACCTTTATGTGCAGGACAGCCCCTCAGCTTCCGGCGGGCGAGGATTCAATCGCGGCTCGATTTTTACGCGGCAGGGTGTTCTGGTCGCCTCAGCGGCTCAAGAGGCCCTGATCCGCTATCGGGCCTAAGACTTAACTTGCACTTGCTGCAAAGTGACCCCTCAGTGTCGGGACGGCCCGTGTGGAGGATGTGCGTTGAGTGAGGCAAAACCGGCCAGCGGCAAACTTTCGCTGGCGACGATCATGGCCTTCTCGGCTCCAGCCTTTCCCATTGGTGCCCTCGGCATCGCGGTGGCGGTTTATCTGCCGCCCTATTTCGCCACCCACCTTGGAGTCAGTCTCGGCGCGGTGGGGGCGGCTTGGGCGACGGTGCGGCTCCTAGACATCATGGTGGACCCGGCCCTGGGCCTGATGATGGACCGAACCCGCACAAAGCTGGGGCGTTACCGACTCTGGATGATCCTGGGCGCGCCGATCCTGATGATCGCGACCTATGCCCTGTTCCTGGCCCCAAATGGAATTGGCAGCTTCTATCTGATCGGCTGGCTGTTGGTACTCTATCTCGGCATTTCGATCCTGACGCTCGGCCACTCAGCCTGGGGCGCGACACTCTCAACCGAGTATCACGAGCGCAGCCGCGTGTTCGGCGTGCTGGCGGCGGTTGGGGTGATCGGCGCGGTGCTGGTCTTGGTGTTCCCGATCATCGCGGGAAATCTAGGAAGGACCGCCGCGCAAGGCGTGCAGGACATGGGGTGGTTCGTCATCCTCTCGACGCCGATAGCGGTGGCGCTTTGCACGTTCCGAACGCCGGAAACCATTCGCCTGGATCTTGGCCATGAGCAGTTCCGCATGCGCGACTATTGGAGCCTGCTCGCCAAGCCCGACCTCATGCGGCTCTATCTGGCCCAGATCACCCTGACCCTGGGGCCGGGCTGGATGAGCGCGCTTTATGTGTTCTACTTTACCGATGCCCTAGGCTATTCGCCGGCGGTCGCTTCGGGTTTGCTGCTACTCTATGTGCTGGCGGGGATTGTCGGGGCCCCGATGACTGCGCGTCTGGCGCAGAAAATCGGTAAGCATCGCACCCTGATGGTGACAACCACGGCCTATTCGCTGGGGCTCTGCACCCTATTGCTGGTCCCTCACGGCAATGTCCTGGCCGGATTCCCAACCATGTTTTGGTGCGGCTTCATGGCCTCCGGGTTTGATTTGATGATCCGGGCCATGTTGGCCGATGTGGCAGACGAGGTGCGCCTGGAGCAGGGCAAGGAGCGCCTTAGCCTGATATATGCCTTGAACACTCTGGCCGCCAAGATCGCAGCGGCCTTCGCGATTGGGCTGACCTTCCCCCTGTTGGCGAGGCTTGGCTATGTGGCCAAAGAAGGCGTCAAGAATTCACCGGAGGCGATCCTGCGACTGCAATGGGTCTATATCGCGGGACCCATCTTCTTTGTGATGTTGGGCGGGGCGTGCGTGATCGGCTGGAAACTGGATGAAGCGCGCCATACCGCAATCCGCGACGAACTGGCGCGGCGAGACGCCGCCGAAGATGCGGCGGTCGCGGGGGCCTGACCCGGCGTCACGGTTTTCTTGGGCGCCAATCCATGACAGCCTAGGGCTGGAGCGGGCCGGTTGAAGCGTCCGACCGATAGGGACGACCATGAGCGGCATCAT
>JANLPK010000015.1:0-1500 GCA_031367205.1 Alphaproteobacteria bacterium | reverse complement strand
CGTTCGGGATCAATATAGACGTGAAACCTTCGCCCGGTCGGTACAAAATCCTCGATTTCAAGAGCGGCCATTTCGACGAGCCGGTGCCCGAGATGCGGCTCAAAGCCGGTCGTTTCGGTGTCGAGGACGATCTCGCGAGCCATAAGGTTTTCTGGCTTGGTTTGGGTCGGAGCGCAACACTACCCAAACTGAGTTGAAATGTCGCAGGGCGGCTCTTCGGGTTTTAACCTCTTAGATACCCACATTGGGTGTAATGTAGAGGTTGCAAAGGCCACGCTTGAGTGGTGTCTCGAAAGCCGAACCATGCTCGCTCATGTGTCCTCTGAATACCGCGCGGTTGGCTCGAGGCTGGGTCTGCGTTGGATTCAGGACCAGGACCTAGATGTCATAAGCCGGTTCGGCACGTCAGCGGACGAAGCAGGCCTTCGACGGGTATATTCCGAGACGGGGTTCCGGTCCGACGAACATGGTGCCGCTGGAATTGTTACACTTGCAGATAGCCGCCTGATTGGGACAATGCAGTATTTCAAGGCTGGTCCGACAATTCATGGCCTTGAGTTTGCCTACGCTATCTATGACGTCTCAGACCGGGGTCACGGCTTCGGTGCCGAGGCCTTAGAATTGCTATCCGCCTTAACGTTTCGCGAGCGGTCAGACTGCGCACGCCAACAATTGGTCATCGAAATCTCCAACATCGCGTCTTGGAAAATCGCGGAGCGGAGCGGCTTCCTGCGCGAAGGCCTATTGCGGGCTTCCGGTCCCACCAATCAGGGCGACAACTTTCTCTATTCCAGAACACGGGAAGATTGGGGGCGGCAGCGCGTTGACAAGTCACGCAAGCTGTCTCGGTTTAGCCCGCACTTGCGATCAGTCTAACCGGGTTCCGCTCGGGGGGATCCGACCTCGCGCGCGCTTTGGTTGTCGCCACCCAATACCCTCGCAATGATCTCAGCGACTTGAAGCCGAGCAGCTTCGAGACCCTGGGCTGTATCTACAACATAGTCTGCGCGAGACCGCTTCTCTGAATCGGGCGTTTGGCGACGCAATATGTCTTCAAAACGCGCCAGATTCATCCCGGGCCGCGCTAGAACACGTTGCCGCTGCAAATCCGGCGGTGCCGAAGCCACCACGATAACGTCCATGTTGCGATCGCCGCCCGTTTCAAAGAGCAGCGGGATATCAAGGACAACCATATCAGCACCAGCGGCCTGCGCCTGTTCATAAAACTCCGCCCGATCCTTACCCAGCAATGGGTGAACGATTGCGTTAAGCTGAGCCATCGCGGCGTCATCGCCCAAAACCCTCTGTCGAAGCGCCTCGCGATCTACCGCACCGTTTTTGGTCACTCCAGGGAAGGCAGTCTCTAAGGGAGCGACGGCGGCACCGCCAACAATATACAGATCAGCAACGGCCGCGTCGGCATCGTAGACTGGAATACCAGCCTCCCGGAACATGGCGGCGGTTGTCGACTTCCCCATCCCGATAGAACCGGTCAATCCT
>JANLPK010000339.1:0-9942 GCA_031367205.1 Alphaproteobacteria bacterium | reverse complement strand
CAATCACCCTAGCCAGGTTCTGGCCGTGGGCGACACCGTTAAGGTTCAGATCGTCAAAATCAATCCCGACACGCAGCGTATCTCGCTGGGCATGAAGCAACTGCAGTCCGATCCTTGGGACGGCGTGGAAGCCAAGTATCCGATGGGTGCCAAGTTCACCGGTCGCATCACCAACATCACTGACTACGGTGCCTTTGTGGAGCTGGAAGCCGGGGTTGAAGGCTTGGTCCACGTATCGGAAATGTCCTGGACAAAGAAGAACGTTCATCCGGGCAAGATCGTTTCCACCAGCCAGGAAGTCGACGTCATCGTGTTGGATGTCGATCCCTCCAAACGTCGGGTGTCCTTGGGTCTGAAACAGGCCATGGACAATCCTTGGGACGCTTTCGTCCTTGCCCACCCCGTCGGCTCCACCGTCGAAGGCGAAGTCAAGAACGCCACCGAATTTGGCCTGTTCATCGGCCTGGAGAACGACATCGACGGCATGGTGCACTTGTCGGATCTCGACTGGGCTGTGCCAGGTGAAGAAGCCATCGCCAAGTACAACAAGGGCGAAATGGTCAAGGCTCGCGTGTTGGACGTTGATGTTGAGAAGGAGCGTATCTCGCTCGGTATCAAGCAACTGGCGGGCGATCCAATGACCGGCGACAGCTTCCGCAAGGGCCAGACTGTCACCGTCACGGTAACTGAGGTTACCACCGGCGGCATTGAAGTTCGGTTCGGCGAGGACGACGCTCCCATGAGCGCCTTCATTCGCAAATCCGATCTCAGCCGTGACCGTGCCGATCAACGGCCCGAACGGTTCGCCGTCGGCGACCGCGTCGACGCCCAAGTGACCACCGTCGACAAGGCCGCGCGTCGCGTGACCGTTTCCATCAAGTCGCTGGAAATGGCTGAGGAAAAGGAAGCCATCGAGCAGTTCGGCTCGTCGGACTCCGGGGCCTCGCTGGGCGACATCTTGGGTGCGGCTCTGCGCGAGAAAGCTCAAAAGGACTAAGGTCGTCTTTGGCCCTTTTTGGGACGAGAACGAAACGGGCGGCGGATCAGACATCTGATCCGCCGTTCCGGTTTGGGAGCCGCCTTCAAACGGGCTCCAACGGGCGACGAGGCAAATCTATTGTCCAATCAAGCTTTTCGTGGGTTGAACATCGCCTGGGACTCGACCATGTTCCGGCTTCCTAGGATCCAGGAATCAGCATGATCAAGTCGGAACTCATCACGCAACTCGCCGAGGAAAATCCGCACCTGACTCAGCGTGATATAGAGCGCGTCGTGGGTGTGATCCTTGAGCGGATGATTGTGGCGCTCGAAGACGGCGGCCGGGTCGAACTGCGAGGCTTCGGCGCGCTGTCAGTGCGATCGCGTGATGCGCGGTCTGGTCGCAACCCCCGAACCGGCGATGCTGTTAGCGTGCGGGCCAAGCACGTGCCGTTTTTCAAGAGCGGTAAAGAATTGCGGGAACGCCTAAACGCCGACGGGTAGTCGGTCATCGCAGGTTGAAAATCTAGCCTCCACCGGCCTCAGACTTGCCAAGACCGAAACTTCCCCTGACTGTGGGGACATCACAGTTGGGAAAAGGGTTGTTCCATGGGCATGATATCTGAGTTTCGTGAGTTTATTGCGCGCGGCAATGTTGTCGATCTGGCGGTTGGTGTGATCATCGGTTCGGCGTTCGGTAAGATTGTAACCAGCCTTGTCGATCAAGTCATCATGCCGCCGATTGGCCTGATGATGGGGGGGTTGGACTTTTCAAAGCTCTCGATCGTGCTCAAGCCGGACGACGTCGCAACGGCTGCCAGCGAGCTCGTCGCGATCCAGTATGGAGCCTTCCTCAATACTCTGATCCAATTCCTGGTGGTCGCGTGGGTGGTCTTTATGATCGTCAAGGGCATCAATTCCTTACGTCGCAATGAGGAAGCTGCACCGGCTGCCGGCCCGACCCCGAGCGAATCCCTACTAAGCGAGATCCGGGATCTCTTGAAGAAGTAAGCCACGCGGCCTATTGGCCGGGGATGCTTGGCGTCAAGATTTGCGGACTTTCAACCCCTGACGCCGTTCGCGCAGCCCTCGACGGCGGCGCGAGCCATCTCGGCTTCATGTTTTTTGACAAGAGCTCGCGCAACATTGCGCCGGATGCCGCAGGGCGTCTCGCCGTGTCCGCGCAGGGCAGCACGACCAAGATTGTGGCGGTCACGGTGGATCCCGACGATGTCTTGTTAGACCGGCTGGTGGCTGATCTAGGTCCGGACCTAATCCAATTGCACGGCAAGGAAACGCCCACCCGGGTCCGACAAGTGGCGCAGAGAACGGGCTGCGGGGTCATCAAGGTATTTTCGGTCTCCGAGGCGTCAGACATAGCCGCCGCCGAAGCCTATGACGGGCTTGTCGAGCATTTGATGTTCGATGCGAAAGCCCCCAAAACCTCAGCCACCCCGGGTGGCACGGGCTCTCGCTTCGACTGGACTCTGATGACGGGACGTCGCTATCAACGCCCTTGGCTCCTGGGAGGGGGTCTCGATCCCTGGAATGTCGCCGAGGCGATCAGACAGTCCGGCGCACCGATGGTCGATGTTTCTTCTGGCGTCGAGCGAGGTCCGGGCCTAAAGGACCCGGCCTTAATCACGGCATTCTTAGACGCCGTGCGTCGCGCTTGAGTTTGATCCTTTGAACGCTCCTGCAAAGCCGAACGACTACGCTGCCTTTCCGGATGCCTCCGGGCGGTTCGGCGACTATGGCGGGCGCTACGTCCCTGAAACCTTGATGCCCTTGGTCCATGACCTGGACGCCGCCTATCGCGCCGCCAAGGCCGATCCGGAATTCGGCTCCGAACTGGCAAGCTTTCTCACCCACTATGTCGGCCGGCCCAGTCCGCTTTATTTCGCAGAACGCCTGACCGATCATTTCGGCGGGGCCAAGATCTATCTCAAGCGCGAGGAGCTCAATCATACCGGCTCCCACAAGATCAACAATTGCATGGGCCAGATCCTTCTGGCCCGGCGGATGGGTAAGACACGGATCATTGCCGAGACTGGCGCGGGTCAACACGGTGTGGCCACCGCCACGGTCTGCGCGCGCTTCGGATTGCCCTGCGTGATCTATATGGGTTCTGTGGATGTTGAGCGGCAAAAGCCCAATGTGTTTCGCATGAACCTGTTGGGGGCTGAGGTCGTGCCGGTCACCTCGGGTTCGGCCACCCTGAAGGACGCGATGAACGAGGCCCTGCGTGATTGGGTGACCAACGTGCATGACACCTACTACCTGATCGGCACGGCCGCCGGGATGCATCCCTACCCAGAGATGGTCCGCGACTTCCAGTCGGTGATCGGTCGCGAAACCCGCGCCCAGCTTCTTGAGATCGAAGGCCGCTTGCCCGACGCGGTGGTCGCCTGTGTGGGCGGTGGGTCCAACGCTATCGGCATCTTCCACCCGTTCCTGAACGACGAGGGTGTCAAACTCATCGGCGTGGAAGCCGCAGGTGAGGGCATGGAGACCGGGCGTCATGCCGCGGCCATCAATGGCGGCCGACCGGGTGTCCTGCACGGAAATATGACCTATCTGTTGCAGGATCCCGAGGGTCAGATCACCGAGGCTCACTCTATCTCTGCGGGCCTGGACTATCCCGGCATCGGGCCCGAACACTCCTGGCTGCATGACGTGGGTCGCGCGACCTATCTGACCGCCACGGACCTAGAATCCCTCGACGCCTTCAAGCTCTGCGCGGAATTGGAAGGTATTCTGCCGGCCATCGAGTCGGCCCACGCCCTGGCCCGGATCGGCGATGTGGCTCAGCAGGTGGGCAAGGGCGGTGTTGTGGTGCTGAACCTATCAGGACGCGGCGACAAGGACGTCGCCACTGTGGCTGCGCATTTGGGACGCACGGTTTGACCAAGTCACGGATCGATGCCCGCTTTGCGTCCCTGAAGGCGCAGGACCGCGCGGCCTTTGTCGCCTATGTGATGGCCGGTGACCCGGACTACGACACTGCCTTGCAGATTCTGAAGGGCTTGCCCGCCGCAGGGGCTGACTTGATCGAGGTCGGGTTTCCATTCTCTGATCCCATGGCCGAAGGACCTCCCATCCAGCGGGCCGCCCAGCGCGCCCTGGCCGGCGGCATGACTCTGCGTAAGACCCTGGACCTGATTGCCGAGTTTCGGGTCGCCGATCAGACGACCCCGATCATCATGATGGGCTATGCCAATCCCCTGGTGGGTTGGGGGTTCCAAGCCTTTGCACGTGACGCTGCCTTGGCGGGTGTCGATGGCCTGATCGTGGTGGATATCCCCCCGGAAGAAGCGGAGCCGCTGGCCGATGCCCTAGACGCCGAACACCTCTCCCTGATTCGGCTGGCAACCCCTACGACCGACAACGCGCGGCTGAAGGTGGTGGTCAAACGCACCTCGGGCTTTGTCTACTATGTGTCGGTGGCCGGGGTGACCGGCGTCAAGGAAGCCGACGCATCCGTGGTCGCGCCGCATGTCGCCCGAGTCCGCGCGGCGTCGCGATTGCCAGTCGCAGTTGGGTTTGGGATCAAGACACCACAGATCGCCGCGGCCATAGCGCGGGTCGCCGATGCCGTCGTGGTAGGCTCGGCGCTGGTTGATGAGGTGGCAAACGCTTTGGCAATGAACAAAAGCGTGACCGCCCAGGTGCTTTCAAAAGTTGAAACCTTGGCTAAGGCTACGGCTTCTGCGCGAAACAAAAGCGTCACGGTGTAAGTCTCAATGGCGATGGCCGAACATCGAAACGAAAAAGCCCGCAAGCCGCCTTCGGCTCCGACGCCCAAGGAGCGTGGCGGTTGGTTAGCCAAGATTGCGCCGGGTGTTCGCAATCTTGTCGCCAAGCGTGACACGCCGGAGAACCTTTGGGTAAAATGCCCTGACACCGGCGAGATGATTTATCGCCCGGACCTAGAGGCCGCCCTGTGGGTTACGCCGTCCGGCAATCATATGCGGATCGGCACCGCACAGCGGCTCGCTTACACCTTCGATGACGGAGTATTTGAGCGGATCGCCACGCCGGTGGTGATGGACGATCCGTTGAAGTTCCCGGACGACAAGCCCTATCCTGAACGTCTGAAGGCCGCGCGCAAGGCCACCGGCGAGCAAGACTCCATGGCCATCGCCACCGGCAAGATCGCCGGTCAGGACGTCGTCGTCGTGGTCCAGGACTTCTTCTTCATGGGCGGCTCATTGGGCATGGGGGCCGGCGAGACCTTTATCAAGGCCGCTAAGGAAGCTGTGCGCCGCGAGGTGCCCTTTGTCATTTTCACCGCTTCCGGCGGCGCGCGTATGCAGGAGGGGACCCTGTCCCTCATGCAAATGGCGCGCACGACCCTGGCCCTCAACGAGGTCAAGACTGCGGGCTTGCCCTTTGTGGTGGTGCTAACCGACCCCACCAGCGGTGGGGTGATGGCGTCCTATGCCATGCTGGGCGATGTGCACCTGGCCGAACCCAATGCCATGGTGGCCTTCGCCGGACGCCGGGTGATCGAGCAGACCATCCGCGAGGTTTTGCCGCCCGGCTTCCAGCGCGCAGAATTCCTGGCTGAACGCGGCATGATCGACGGCGTGGTCACCCGCGCCGAGCTTCCCACCGTGCTGGGCCAGATTCTGAAGACCTTGATGATGGGGCGTGCGCGTTCAAGAGCCGCCTGAGTTCGTCCCATGTATGATGAAATCCGCGCCTCAGACGCCGTCATCGCGCGGCTGCGCGCCAATCACCCAACCCTGATCGATCTGACCACTGGACGCGTGCAACGCTTGCTGGCGGCCTTAGGTCATCCCGAGCAACGGCTTCCGCCCGTGATCCATGTGGCAGGCACCAATGGTAAGGGTTCCACGGTGGCCTTCCTGAGGGCCATCGCTGAGGCCGCGGGCCTCAGGGTTCATGCGATCACCTCGCCGCATCTTGTGCGGTTTGCCGAACGCATTCGCGTGGCCGGCGAATTGATCAGCGACGCGCGGCTAACCGAACTCACGGACAAGCTTGAAGCGGCCAATGATGGTCAACCGATCAGCTTCTTCGAGATCACCACAGTGCTGGCTCTGCAGGCCTTTGCCGACACTCCGGCTGACATTTGTCTGATCGAGGTGGGCTTGGGTGGACGGTTTGACGCCACCAATATCTTTGATTCCCCGGCGCTCAGCGTGATCACGCCGGTGGATTATGATCATCTTGAGCTCCTGGGTCCCGAGCTTTCCAAGATTGCCTGGGAGAAGGCCGGGATCATCAAGGCCGGGCGGCCCGTGCTGGTGGCCCGACAACCGGAGGAAGCGTTCGAGGTCATTGAGCGCGAAGCTCAGCAGCTTGAGGCCCCCTTGCTGGCCATGGGTCAGGACATGGATGGTTGGGAAGAGCGCGGGCGGCTGATGGTGCAGATGCCGGACCGATTGCT
Source organism: Alphaproteobacteria bacterium (assembly GCA_031367205.1). GTDB lineage: Bacteria > Pseudomonadota > Alphaproteobacteria > Caulobacterales > Caulobacteraceae > Phenylobacterium. The sequence goes on along the minus strand of JANLPK010000339.1, from coordinate 3,548 downwards.
GGACCTACCCGCGCCCAGCCTGTTTGGACCCCACCAGTTCGAAAATGCGGCTCTGGCTGTCGCTGCGATGGTGACCTGGGGCGACCCTCGTATCACCGATGACGCCTTGGCGACGGGCGTTGCCGGTGCCGTTTGGCCGGCGCGGTTTCAGCGCCTGACCACCGGTCCTCTGGGCGAGATGGCGAAGGCACGGGGCGCTGACCTGTGGCTGGACGGAGCACACAATCCCCATGGCGGTCGAGCCCTGGCTCTGGCCTGCGAGACGTTGGTCGCCCGTGCGCCCGGCCCCCTCACCTTGATCGTGGCCCAATTTGCCCGCAAGGACTCCGTGGGGTTCTTCGCGCCGATGGCCGGTTCAGGTGCGCGGGTGATCACCACAACCTTTGAATCGACCACAGCGCTGAGTGCTGGAGATTTGGCCGGCGCTGCCCGTCAGTCTGAATTGCACGCTGAGACCGCGCCCAATGTCACAGCGGCGCTAGAACTGGCCCTATCCGCGCCTGGGCCCGCACCGCACGTGATAATCTGCGGCGGCCTGCACTTCGCCGGCGAAGTCCTGGCCATGAGTCCGGAGACCTGGCCGACCTGATAGATAGGATCCGACACCTGATACTCGGATGCGGAAACTCTGCGGCAACCTGGACGGACAGGTTTGGGAGTTGGCGGCGGTAGACGACGCGGCCTTGATCACGAGGCGAGCGTTTGACGCTCAGAGCTAGGATTGCGACAGGTCCTTTGTGGAGTGGACTGCAAGGGCGGCAGCCTTGTCGTATCCCGAGCGAACAGTCTGGCGGAATGTTTTGAGAGTGGCTGGGTGCAGATGGAATTCACTCTTAGCGAGCTCGACGTTGACCCAACTGTAGTAGTAGTCGGCCGCCGCGATGGCGGTGTCAAAATTCGGCCATTTCGGCGGTAGTTCGGCATCTGGGTCGAAGTGAGCAAAGTTGGAATCGCGCCAGCTTTTGATGTTGCGCCAGTAGACGGTGAAAGCAGGGTCATTCATCGCTGTCGCAGCTCGAAGTCCGGTTCGAAATTCACACTCGCGGTCGGAATAGACTCGTTGCCAGTGCAGGGCGTTGGAGCCCTTCGCCCCGAACAACTTGCACCACTCGATGACGGCGAGGTTTGATAACCCACCGTGCATCAAGCGCCAGAATTCCAATTGCGGCTGCGGGTCGGCGACCGCCAGCGCCCGCTTCAGCTCAACCTGCTTCGCGAATATTGCGAGCAACCGAGCCACGGACCGGAGGGTCTGAACGCGTTTGTCTTCTTGCATCGTTTCAGGAGCCCGCCCCTGGCGGGGTTCCGTCTTCGAGGCACAGCGCCGTAATGGAGGGCAGTGGCTGTCCGGCCATTCGCTTGATGTCTGTCGGACTTGGTGAGCATCCCAAACTGCACCCGGCATCCTGGAGTTCGCGCAACACCGCAGCCTTGTCGGAGGCGTTCTGCCGGGCGAGTCGCCCGCGCAACGACTTCCCCTCTGCCAGCACGGCCACCTTCGCCGCCTCACACTCACTAGCACCCTGGAAAACTGTCTGAGCGACTTGAGGCACCTGATCGGGCAAGAGCCATGTAGTCATGAGCGTAACTGGATGTGCCGATGCAGCAGGAGGCGCAACAGCTTTCTCCTGCTCGCCGGGTGGCGCAGGTACCGAGCAGGCTGTGAGCGCCATGCACAGCGTGATGAGCCTGAGATGCATGCAGGTTTTTAGCCCGCGCGGCTCTCATTGCCAAGCCTAGGTGACCCATGGACGTCTTCACCAGGAAGAGCCATACCGACCATCAGGCGGGCCATGAGGCGCAGTGTTACCGCTCTTGCTCTCCGCACTTAGGTGTCAGACTCTATCCACTAGAGACTTGGGATCCTGCGGTCGGGGGCCAGACGTCGGTGTCGTGGTCGGGATGTTGGTGCGAGACAATCGAGCTGTAGTGGGCGTCCATAGCCGCGTCGTCACCAAAGGTGCTGGACGGAAGACCTGCGAGCTTGCTCAGCCACGGAACAGCGGCATCCATCGCCAATTGGGCGACCGGGTGGTGGGGAGCCGGATCATCAAAGGTCGCGATGGCCAGCTCAATGATTGCCGCGCTCCACTCAAAGGTTAGCGGCGTGCCGCAGGCGTCACAGAAGCCGCGCTTGACCTTGTTGGAGCTATCGAACCGCTTGGGTTCGCCTCGCGTCCAGGTGAGGTCGGCAACTGTCACGGAGACCAGGGCACCATAGAAGCTGCCGAACGCCTTCTGGCACATGCGACAATGGCACAGGGTGGCGCGTCCCAGTTCGCCGGCCACCCGAAACCGCACTGCGCCGCATTGGCATCCGCCGGTCATCCCGCTCATGATGCCTTCTCCAACACCGCTAGGACCTTACCGCCCTCCACGCCAGTGACGGTCATCGCTGCGATCTTGCCAATCTCGGCGGCCCCGGAAAAGACGATCTCAGTGAAATCCTCAGCGCGCGCGATGCCGGAGCGCTCCACCAGACCCGTCACCTTGCGCCCCACCTGAGCCTGAAGGTGGCGCTCAAGTGCACGCTCGCCGGCCGCCCGTAGCCGCGCTGCACGATCCTTGACTACCGCGCGCGCCACAGGCGGCATCCGGGCCGCTGGTGTGCCGGGGCGCGGGCTGAAAGGGAAGACGTGCAGGAAGGCCAAGCCGCCTTCCTCCACCAGCCGCAGGGTGTTTTCGAACATCTCTTCAGTCTCGGTAGGGAAGCCCGCGATGAAGTCCGCCCCAAACGCGGTGTCGGGACGCACGGCGCGCACGGAGTCGATCAGCTTCAGGGCATCAGCACGGCTGTGGCGCCGCTTCATACGCTTAAGGATCATGTCGTCCCCAGCCTGTAATGAAAGGTGCAGATAAGGCATCAGCCGAGGGTCGGTGGCCAACACGTGCAGCAGATCAGCGTCGATCTCGGCAGCGTCGATGGAGGATAAGCGCAGGCGCGGAAGTTCCGGCACCAGCTTGAGGATCCGCGCCACCAGTTGGCCAAGGGTCGGTTGTCCCGGCAGGTCTGTGCCCCAGCTGGTGACGTCCACCCCGGTCAGCACCACCTCCTGATAACCCTGGGCGGTCAATCGACGCACCTGCTCCACCACCTCGCCGGCTGCCGCCGAGCGCGAATTGCCGCGCCCAAAGGGGATGATGCAAAAGGTGCAGCGATGGTCGCAGCCGTTCTGAACCTCCACATAGGCCCGTGCTCGGTCCTTTAAGCCATCGATCAGGTGGCCGGCGGTTTCCCTAACACTCATGATGTCATTGACCCGCACCCGGCCCTCGGGGGCCGTCGCGGCATAGGCCCCAGGCGCAGCCTTCTCGACATTGCCCAGCACCAAATCGACCTCGGTCATGGCAGCAAATGCGGAGGGATCAATCTGGGCCGCGCAGCCGGTGACGATCAGCTTGGCGTCGGGCCGCTCGCGCCGCGCCTTACGGATGGCTTGGCGGGCCTGACGCACAGCCTCGCCGGTGACGGCGCAGGTGTTGAAGACGATGGCGTTCTCTAGGCCGTCCTCAGCGGCCCGCGCACGAATGACCTCGCTCTCATAGGC
>JANLPK010000327.1:0-3050 GCA_031367205.1 Alphaproteobacteria bacterium | reverse complement strand
TCCCGTCGGGGACGCGGGGCCAGGTGGTTGCCCAGAGACGGCGGTTCGACAGGGTTCCATCGGGGCCAATATCGAAGGCGGTCAATGCACCCGCCAGAGTCTCGCCGACGATGAGGGTCTTGCCGTCAGGCGTGATCACCGCGCCGTTTGGAAAATTCATGTCAATGGCTGCGATACTGACGACACCCTCTGGGGAAATGCAGGCCAGCTTGGCCATGGGGTGGTCGGCGATGACGCTCTCTGTCCCACGCGACTCCAGTTCCGCATCAAGATTAAAGCCGAAATTGCCGACATAGGCACGGCCTGCGGCGTCCACGACCATGTCGTTACAATGATAGGTGGCGAGGCTGCTGAGATCAGCATGCACACTCATCTGACCCGCCGGAGAGCGCTTCAGGACTAGGCGTTTGGTCATCGAGACGATCAGCATTGAGCCATCGGGCATCCAGCCCAGGCCGGAGGGTTGATCATCAATCGTGAACTCGGTGCGCAAGTCTCCAGCTAGGGAAACCGACATTACCGCATGGGCATAGAAATCACTGAACCACAGCCGCCCCTCATGCCAACGTGGGCCCTCGCCGAAATAGATGCCGTCCGTCAGAACTCGCGTTGCCCGCCCCATCACCCTATCCTTTTGTTACGCGCGCCCTTAAGCACAGACTGCGCGTCCCTGGGTTTAACGTCCAGAGCGGCGGCGGCGGCCAGCAACTGCTTCTGCAATTCGGCGCCATAGGGCTCGCCGCCCAGCACCCCCCAGACCGGACCCGGCCAGGCCGCGTCACCGCGCCAACGCCCGACGACGTGAACGTGCAATTGGGGCGTGATGTTGCCCAGCGCCCCGACATTGAGCTTCTCGACCTGAGCGCCCAGACCGCGCACGGCCTGCCCCGCCAAGATGATCTCGGCCATCAACGTCTGGCAAGCCTGCGTCGAGAGGTCCTCCAATTCTCGCGCCGAGCTCACGCGCGGAATTAGCACCAGCCAGGGCCAGCGGGAATCGTCCTGTAGGCGCACATGACAGAGCCCAAGCTCTCCCACCGCATGGGATGTGGCCAGGAAGGCTGGGTCGATCTCGAACATGTGGTCAGCATAGGGGCACCTGCGGGATTGCGAAGCCCCGTCTTTCTGGGCTAGGGACGGCCAACCCAATTGCCCGGAGCGATCCCATGTCCGCCAAGAAACCCATCCGCGTGGCCGTTACCGGCGCCGCCGGCAATATCGGCTACGCCCTGCTGTTCCGCATCGCCTCGGGCGAGATGCTGGGCAAGGACCAGCCGATCATCCTGCAGCTCCTAGAAATCCCGGTTGAGGGCCCGCAGAAGGCGCTCAAGGGTGTGGCTATGGAGTTGGAAGACTGCGCCTTCCCATTGTTGCAGGACATGATCCTGACCGGCGATGCCAATGTGGCCTTTAGGGACGTGAACTGGGCTCTGTTGGTCGGCTCCAAGCCCCGCGGGCCGGGCATGGAGCGCGCTGACCTGTTGAAGGACAACGGCAAGATCTTCATCGCTCAAGGTCAAGCCATTGACGCCGTGGCCGCCGAGGATTGCCGCGTGGCCGTGGTCGGCAACCCCTGCAACACCAATGTGATGATCGCCGCCAATCAGGCCAAACGCCTGCCGCAGGACCGGTTCACCGCCATGGTGCGTCTGGACGAAAATCGCGGTCGTGCGCAGCTGGCTAAGAAGGCGGGCGTCTCGATCAACGAGGTCAGCGACCTCTTCATCTACGGCAATCATAGCCCGACAATGTTCGCCGACTTCACCCACGCCAAGATCGGCGGCAAGGACGCGGCCTCGGTGATCGGTGACGAGGCTTGGCTGAAGAACGACTTCCTGCCCACGGTCGGCAAGCGTGGCGCGGCGATCATCGAGGCGCGCGGTGTTAGCTCGGCGGCCTCGGCGGCCAATGCGCTGATAGACCACGTCCATGATCTGGCCACGCCAGGCAAGATCCACTCGGTGGCCATCAACAGCGAAGGTCGCTACGGCTTTGCACCAGGCGTCTGGGCCGGCATGCCGGTCAAGTCCACCGCCACCGGCTATGATGTGATCACCAGCTACGAAATGGACGACTTCGCCAAGAGCAAGATCGCCATCACCAATGAAGAGCTGGTCGGTGAGCGTGAGACGGTGAAAGAGCTGCTGGGCTAGGTATGGTCGGGCCGACTCTCGAAACCGAACGGCTGATCCTGCGGCCGCCAGCGCCTGAAGACTTCGAACCCTGGGCTGCGTTCGCGGGCGACGACGTTGCGGCTCGCTATCTTGGGGGCCCCCAACCGCGATCGGTGGCTTGGCGCGGTATGGCGACCGTGATCGGGGCCTGGACATTGCGCGGCTTCTCAATGTTCAGCGTCATCGAGAAGGCGTCGGGAGATTGGGTCGGACGGCTGGGTCCCTGGCAACCGGAAGGCTGGCCGGGAACCGAAGTCGGTTGGGGAATCGGCCGAGATCATTGGGGTAAGGGCTACGCCACCGAAGGCGCTGTTGCAGCCACCGATTGGGCGTTCGCCACCTTCGACTGGACCGAAGTGATACACACCATCGACCCAGAGAACGCGGCCTCAGTATCTGTAGCCCAGCGGCTCGGCTCAACACTCTTACGCCAGACCCAAATGCCGCCGCCCTTCGCGGACCACATCAACGACGTCTGGGGTCAGACCTGCGAGCAGTGGCGCGCGCGGAAGCGCTAGTTCAGCTTCCCTCACGCAGTGGGGGAAGTGTCACAAGGCTTGCGCAGCAAGACGCGTGACGATGGGGGTGCGTAGCTGCAATCCGCGCACGGTCCTTCAGATTCTCACCCCCATCGACCCTCCAGCCGAAGGGGCTGTCGGCCCACTTCCCCCACTTCGTGGCGGGAAGGATTTAAGCCAAGACCGGCTCGGTGTCGGGGTTGGTGACCTTAAGGTGGGCATCACCATAGACATGCCAGCTGACCGGAAGGGGTGTGCCGTTTCGCAGGAGGGAGTCTTCCTTGTCGTCTAGCTGCTCATCGACGAACCAGTCGTCCTGGGTGAAGAGGTGCCAGTCTAGGGGGATCTTGGCTCTGCG
>JANLPK010000278.1:0-4772 GCA_031367205.1 Alphaproteobacteria bacterium | reverse complement strand
TGTTCCTCTTGAGCCTGGCGCGTGAACCAGTCAGCCAAGCGTGTCGCCTCGCGGCGTCGATTTTCAAGCGAGGTGTCGAGATAGTTGTTGCGCAAGGCATCGGCCATGGCGCGGGCTTCCTGAGCCGTGGTGGCTCGATAAGAAATTTCCAAGATGTTGGTGCCGTTCACCGGCGTGACCTTGGTGTGGTCGATAATTCTCTGCGAAAGCCAGCGCCGGATGTCGATGGTTTGGTTTCGTGTCGATTGATACTGCTGAATGTAGGCCGGGTTGCTCGCCCAGCCTAGCTGATCCACCGCCTTACCGACAATGCCATAGTCTTTGATCAGCTCGATCTCATTGGCCTCATAGGTCCGTGACGACACAGTCGACAGGATCTGTCCGGTCACTGGGTCAGGTTTGAGGGTGTTGAGCATGACCCGCGAACTGGCCTCATAGCTTGGGGGCACAATCAGGATCGCAATCATTGCTCCGACCACCGTCGTCAACGCGGTTATGACTGTGAGCCAGCGATGCGCCCAAAGAATTCGCAGGAATTGCAACAGACTCATATCTAAACTCCGACCTTCATAACGCCCTAGAACAACCGCTCGCCGACAACGATCACGTCGTTCGGTTCCACCTTAGCGTCCGCATCCAGTTTCATTTTCTTGCCGGTTCGGTTGACCCCCATCCGGCGGTCAGTACCCGAGTCCGTCAAACCACCGGCCCGCCCGATTGCCTGACGCATCGTCATGCCCGACCTAATCGGATAGGAGCCGGGACTATGCACCTGTCCGGAGATGTAGAAGATTTCCGCCACCGGAAAGAAGATCTTGTCGCCCGGCTGAACCAGGGGATCTTGGCTCATGTCGCCCGTGGCCAACTTGTCGATTGAATAGCGATTTTCCGCGCCGTTTTCTGAGCGCACAATCAGAAAGTCCGCTGCGCGGTCTTGGACACCACCGACCCTCGCCATGATCTCTGACATTCGGTAAGGCCGATTGATCGGCACAAGGCCTGGAGCCCCGACGGCGCCAAGAACGGTGACATAGCGGCTGGAAAAGGTTGCGACTTCCACATTGATCGTCGGGTTTGCATAGAAGCCGCCCGCCTTCAGGGCTGCAGCAATATCCAGGCCCAACTGCCGCGTGGTCTTGCCCGACGCGGCAATCTTGCCGATCAGGTTCAGCTGCACGGTTCCATCGGTGTAGACGCGAGCGCGGGTTCGGTCGGGCTGCCCCACGACCTCAATTTCAATCACGTCTTCGGGGCCGACCACATATTCAGCCGCTAGCCCGGCCTCTGGCTTGGCGCTCGGCACGGAGGTCGCAGAGGGTTGTGCATCTGCAGGGCTGCCGACCACAAACGCTATGGCCAGACTGAGCGCGCAGGTCAATTTACCGAGGCTTAGCATGATGTCTTTGTCGTTCCCTTAGAATCCGAGAACCGCAGTCAAGCCGACCCGATCGCTCGAATAGTCGTAGTTCGCAATATTGGTCCGCCGATCTTCTCGGGCCGCATCCAACAGGAAGGAAAGCTTGGAGCTCTGCCGATATCTCACCGAAACCGTGCCAGACTTAGTCTCCGAATTCGTCAACAATACGCCCCCGACTGGCAACACACCTTTGGAGTCAATCCTCCCTTTTGCAACTGATCCAGCTAGGGTAATCCGGGTTCCGACTTGGTAGCTGGCACCCAGACTGGTTTGTTGCTGGAGATTGTAGAGACGGCCGATTTCGAGCGCCGGCTCAATGGACCTGGAGTGGTGCAAGTCCAGAGCCAATTTTGCTGTGGGGCGATAGCGCAAGTCTGCAGAATAGGTCGTGCTGTTGAAGTTACCACCGCCACCGGCCAAGCTGGTGAGGGATTTAAGATCTGAGTTCGAGGCCGATAGCTTGGCATTGAGCCTGGAGCCGACATTGCGCTCATAGGTCACGCCCAGGGCATCCAAATCGAAACCGCGTGACGCGCCGGCCACGATGAGGCGATCAGGGTACTCGGTGTTGGTATGACTTCCGAACACCTGAAGTGTACCCAGGCTGGGCCGTCGATAAATCAGGCCGGCCGTATAACTCTTGGTGCGCGAATCTGAGACGGCCTGGAACCGATTGGAATTGTTGCCGCGCGCCGCGCTTGCCGAGAAAGTCGCCGCCAACCCGGACGCCCGCCCGCAGGTGGTGATGAAATTGGCCTTCTCGGTATCATAGGTATTACGCGGATCAGCTAGGGCGAGCACCTGTAAGTCGGCCTGGGCGCGGGCATAGCTCAGGGAAACCGTCGACTGACAGGGGCCAGTTGTCAGATTGATCCCACCGGTAAGGTCCGCATGTGCGCGATCGAGTTGCTGGTTAATTTGATGAAAGTCATAGCTGACACCACCCTTTAGAAATAGGGATTGCCGACTGATAGGCACAAACACATCTACAGTTGCCGTGGGCGTGTAGAGTGTATCGCTCGGCTTGATACCGATAAGGGCGGACTGGGCGGCGTTGCCAAGGCCGACATTGCTGTCGTGGGCGACCCTGGCCTGCAGGGTCACATCGGTCTTCCGCGTCAGGGTTTGCGCCTGGGCCGTCAAGGGCGCTACAGCAACACCGATGATTGCGGCGCGCATCAACCATTGTCGCGACATAAATGAAATCCCCTCAATCCGAGCCGAGAATATTCTCAAACTAGCTAATCGACAGATAACGCCTTGGACCCTGCGACGCACCTAGATTATCGTCCAACTGCCCGTATTCAGAGCGCTGAATCTAAAGGCTAACCCTCGCCTCGAGGAATATCTGGCTCATGAATAGGTGCCTAAAGCGGCCACCGGTCAGCGCATTGGCGATGCGCGCCTTAGTCGAAGGGGGTCGAATTGGACCGACAGACACAACCTCGTAACCGCTCGACTTAAACATGGATGCGAACGAATTGGGCGTAAACCAGCGCAAATGAGTTCGATCCATGCGGCCGCTCTCCTCGAGATCCCACCGCCCGTCGATAAGCATTGCGAGCGTCGAGCTATGAGCAATATTGGGAGAGCTGGCAAAAATCCGAGCACCAGGTTTCATCAGCGGCCGAATCTTATGTAAAACTGCCCATGGATCAACAAGGTGTTCCAAAACTTCGCTGGCTATCAAGACATCAAACGCTGACTTTGGAAAATCTATATCGTCTTGCTCAAGGTTGGCGACGATAACCTGATCAAGAACTTTGGCAGCGATCGACGCCGCTGCAGTTGACATCTCTACCCCAACATAACGTCCACACTTGCCGTGCGTCTTCGCATAGGCACCAGTCGCACCATCACCGCAGCCGATTTCCAAAATCGCCGCGTCAATGTTTACCACCAGCTGGTCGACGATGTCGCGTCGTTCGCCGTTGAAATAGTCGGCGGTCTTGCTGGAATAGGCCTGTTCGGTGGTCATGGATGGCTCGACTTTCCGTCATCCGCGCGGGGTTGAGCAATCGCGAACCTGGATCGGAATAGCTGCCGCATGAGGCCTGGCATTGACCCTCCCAGACGATAGAGCAGACCAGTCACCATCCGCGCACTGAGGAACCGCGCGACCATTGAGATTCCGGACAAGAATACGATCTCGCAGGGCGCAGTCACCCAACGTGGCCGAAAGGCCCGTGCGTATTTGTCGACCAACCGCCTGCGACTATCAATCAAGGTATGGTCACGGGTTCCCCCACTCTTATGCAGCAGGTGGAAGTCGATCACGTAGGCCGAGCGACCCAGGACATCAGCCACAATGCAAAGATCCGTTCCATAGAGATGAAAACCGGTGAGGTCGCTCGACAGGGCCAAATTGGCGTCTCGCCGCACAACTATGAAGTTTTCATCCAGAGCATCGACCCGCGCCGGTAGAGGCATCGTGCGTCGATTGTGGCCATGGGGGTCGGTCAGCCGGATCGCCAACCCACCGGGCCATACGCCGCCCGAGTTCCCGCATACCGCCCATGTGGGGTCGAGTTGGCTAAGTTGATTCGTCGTCCGTTCAAGGCTGGCGCGGTCATCGACTAAAAGTTCGATATCTTGGTGGCACAGGATGATCAGCCGACCGCGTGCCACAGAAAGGAACAGGTTCAGTCCCGAATAGGCGCTGTAAGCGTTGGTCTTGCTGTTATCCAGATAGAGGTATTCGCAATCGGCACCGACAAAGCCGTGCGATTCGAACGAGGCGCGCATCTCGTCATATTCTTCGGGCCGGGTAACCAGGGTGCAAATCGAGAACGCTAAGGTTTGGGCAGCCGACAACTCGTCGGCCTTCGTCGGCTTCATTTCGGGAACGCTCATCCAGACTTAATCCGTCTTTCTGCGAGTGAGCATTCGGTGCAGGATCGGCGGCATGATGTCCAGCGCCAGTTCTCGGGACCGAACTGCCCAGTCAATTTTGTCGCGGGCTCCGGCCCGCACCTTGAACTGGGTAGTATGTTCGCGTTTCTCCGCGTCCCAGGTAGAGGTATAATAGTAGAGCGCGATTGAGCGGCGCGGCAGTCCGAGTGGATGCGCGACCGGTTCAGGGTTGCCGTGATAGCTGTCAGAGTTTGTATTGAAGATCACGCAACGGTTGAACTCGGGCACAACGGAGATAATTTTCTTCTCCATGTTGCGATCCCAGAGCTCTAGCTCTCCACCATATTCCGGCCGCCAGTCCTTGTTCAGATAGATCAGGACATTAATGCGCCGCTCCAGGTTCATTGGCTTGTGGTGATTAAAGTCAGCATGGATGGAGAGGTAGCCACCGGTCGTGGTTTCATGCAGACCCGCGCCCAGAAAGAAGGGATCAGGGATCAGG
>JANLPK010000273.1:0-2493 GCA_031367205.1 Alphaproteobacteria bacterium | reverse complement strand
CATGGAGGCCGGCCCCGTCGTGCGCAAAGACGCCATCAAGGCGCAGCCTTGGCTGCCCGCCTATGAGAAGCGCAATGTGGAGATCGGCCTGGCCACCGGCTTCCCCGGACACGCTCAGATCGGCAAGGGCATGTGGGCCGCACCTGACATGATGAAGGATATGCTGGCTACGAAGGTCGGTCACCCGAAAGCTGGGGCCAATACGGCCTGGGTGCCCTCACCGACAGCGGCTGTCTTGCACGCCCTGCACTACCACGAGGTTGATGTCCCCGCCCTGCAAGCCGCTATGGGAACAATGGGCACATCGACAGGGCTGGACGACCTGCTCACGCCGCCGCTCGCCCGCTCCAACTGGAACGCCGCCGATGTTCAGCAAGAGTTGGACAATAATGCCCAGGGCATTTTGGGCTATGTAGTCCGCTGGATCGACCAGGGGGTCGGGTGCTCAAAGGTGCCCGACATCCACAATGTCGGCCTGATGGAGGACCGCGCCACCCTGCGCATCTCCAGCCAGCACATCGCCAATTGGCTGCATCACGGGGTCTGCACGGAGGCCCAGGTGCGCGAGACCATGGCCCGCATGGCCAAGGTGGTGGACGGCCAGAACGCGGGCGACCCGCTCTACCGCCCAATGGCCGAAGACCCGACTGGCAATGTCGCCTTCCAGGCCGCTTTAGAGCTGGTCTTTGAGGGTCGCGCCCAGCCCAACGGCTATACCGAACACATCCTCACGCGCAGGCGACGTGAGCGTAAGGCGTTGGGTTAGCTCAGGCTATTTCCGCGTCCACACGCCCGTCGCAGGCTTGTAGAATTCGCCGACCTTCACCTTGCCCATGATCACGCTCTGGAAGGCAGCAGCTCCGGCGGCTTCCACCGAGACGGCATTCTTAGCGGCGGCTTGAGCATAGACCTCGGCGCGACCAGCATTGATCTCGGCCACGGCGGCCTTGGTGGCGGCGTCGGCTGTGCCTTTGACCAGACCCAGTTTGCCGTCGGCTTGCTCACCGACGATCCCGGCGGTCTTAGCGCCATCCACGGTGGCCTTGGCGGCAGCGATGTCGGCCTGAGCGGATCCGGCGATCACGGTGGCCACAAGGGCAGCGGCGGCGGGGAAGAGAATCGAATTGCGCATGGTCAGGATCCTAGAACAGGTTCGGGTTCTTGGAGATCAAAGCCTTGACGTCCTCGTCGAGGCTCAGGCGGACATTGGCGTCCAGCTTGGCATAGATAGTGATGGGCTTGACGTCCAAATGCACCGTGGTGGCGCAGGCGCTGAGCACCGGCAGCACGGCCAGGGTGGAGAATAGCGCTCGGCGGTCGATCATCTGGGCGTCTCCTGAGATTGACGTAGTAACTAGATCACCGTGGCTGAACGGGGGCTGAACCACGGGCCTTTTGATAGTCTGCGAAGTCGGCCAAGAGCTGATCTAGGTTGACCGATGTGTCCAGCGTCAAATCCACCTTGGTGCCGGACGGCAACGGCAGCTTCTGGGTAATCTTGCGGCCCACGATTTCGCGCCACGATAGGCGTATATCCGATGAAGTCCGGGTGGGCGGATTATGTTCCCCCTTGATATGGAACACGATGCCGAGGCGACCTTCGGCCAAGCTGTCGACCTTGGCGTCGAGGGCAGAGAAATCGAGATTTTCCATGGCCTGATAAACGAAATCCGAGAGCGGATCTGTCGTATTGAGGGCCGGCGCCTTGGCGACAGGCGTTCCCCCGTCAGATGCGACTTCGCTCAGCGCCTCACGGCGGATCGACAAACGACCGGGTTCAATGGCATGCAGCGCGCCGCCACTGACGCGCAGCCCCTGTGGCGAGACGGAGAAGGGTATTTCACCGCTCACCTTGGCCTTGAGGTCCATGCGGTCCCCGAAGGGGGATGCCTCAACCAGATCCCTCAGCTCCACGCCGGTCAAGTCGGCGACCCCGCCCCAGGCCGCGTCCTTGGCAAAGGGAATTTCAAAAGGACGGAGGGATAGGGTTCCGCCGCCTAGGGCCAGGCTGGCGCCACCCACCTGAATAGCTTTTTCGTCGAGCCCGAAACTGACCTCTGTGGCGCCCACAGCGGCAAGGCCCGCAATGCCGTCGGCGTGCAAGACCTGACCTGGGGCCGCCAACAGGGGTGCAAGGCTGGTCAGAACAACACGCCCTGACAGCCCCTTCACTGGCCCGGCCGGGCTACGGAAATCCAAGTGCTTTACGTCCAAAACGCCGTGGCTGGTTGACGCGGCTCCCGTCCAATCGACGCCACCTTGGAACTGAACCTGGCCCTTAGCCGGCGAGCCGATCATGGCGGCGAGTGGTGATAGCTTACCCGGCTGCAGGCCCCCCTCAACAAAGCTCAGGTCACCTGTGTTTAGGCCAATACCACCGATGCCGGTCACGCCATTGTGGATCAGCTTGGCCTGAGTCAGGGCGCGCCCACTGGGATCGCTCAAGGTGAAGTCGCCGTGCCAGACTTGGGATTTCAGTTGCACGGCCCCTCG
>JANLPK010000258.1:0-8297 GCA_031367205.1 Alphaproteobacteria bacterium | reverse complement strand
CGAAGAACCGGCTATGCTGAGCCCATGTGGGTTCGGCGGATGATCATTGCGGTTGCAGGTGCGCTCTTGGTCTTTTGGGCCGGGAGTTGGGCAGGTAGCGTGCTACGCCCCGGCCCCGCTGATCTTTTGGACGGCTCGCGGGAGACGCCGCAGGCCAAGCTGCGCGAGCCCGGTCTCGATAGCCAAACCGCCAATCCAATGGCCGTCTATGGCGACAATGTACCAGACTATGTGGTTGGGACTGACTGGGTGGGCGGCAAGGACGTCCCAGTCATGGTCGAGGCGGAGCCGGAAACCCACGAACCATCGACGCCGCCTAGACCGCCCGCGCCTCCCCGAGCACCGATCGCCATCTCACCAGATCCCCCGCCAACGCCCAACTATCCCTCCCAGGGCGGTGACATCCTCAGCGGCCAGGCCCATCCCGAGAACTGATCCCCTCGCCTTTCAGGGCGTCAGCCTCTAGACGAACGCCATGGACGCTTTGCAGATTATCTCCCGTGGCCCGCGCGCCCTCGCTGAGGCGGCCGCTGTCGCGATTGATAGCGATCCAGCTCTGGAGTCGGTGACCTATTCCATCCTGGAAGAGGATGAAGATCACGACGTCTGGCGCATCGACGCCTTCCCGACCACGCAGGAAGAGGCCGACGGCCTAGAGGCCAAACTTGCCGACTACCCGAAACTCAAAACCGTGGTGGAAAAGCTGGCCGACGCCGACTGGTTGGCCATGGCCCTCTCCGGCCTCCCACCCGTCCGCGCAGGCCGGTTCTTCGTCTATGGCGCCCACGACGGCGGCAGGGCCCCAGTCCACACCGTCAATCTGCGCATAGAGGCCGGTGCCGCCTTCGGCACAGGCCATCACGGCACCACGGTGGGCTGCCTGATCGCCTATGACACCCTGATCAAATCTCGCCGCTTCGAGCGTGTGTTGGACGTAGGTGCAGGCACGGGCGTTCTGGCCATCGCGGCCGCGCGCACCGGATCACGGGTCGCCGTCGGCACCGATATCGACAAACCTTCCGTGCGCATCTCCCGAGAGAACGCCAAGCTCAACCAGGCGTCAGCGCGCTTTGTCTACGCCTCGGGTCTTGGCCATCGCCGGGTGCGCGAGGCCGCCCCCTATGATCTCGTGTTTGCCAATATCCTCGCCCCACCCCTGGTGGCCCTAGCTCAGGACATCAAGGGCGCGCTGAAGCCCGGCGGCGTGGCGATCCTGTCAGGCCTACTCCGCACTCAAGAACGCCGCGTCTTCGCCGCCTATAGGTCGCGCGGCTTCAAGCTGGCCCGCCGCATCCACCGCGACGCCTGGTCGGCCCTGGTGTTGGTGCGCAGTTAGGAACCGTTCGGGCTCAAGCGGCGTTGGCCTTTCAATCTGCGACTTTTGTCGCGTCTGGAGCAAACGTCATGAGCACAGAAATCCCGCCCGTCGTGGAGCGCAGGGTCATTGAACAACCCACTATCGTACGCCGCGAGGTCGTCGGTTCTAACTCCAGCAACACCGGTTGGTGGATCGCAACCATTGTTGCTGTGGTCGCCGTAATGGCTCTGATATTTGTCTTCACCAGTCAGCCAAACGACGCGCTGTTGGAAAGCGCTGCCGAGCAAGGACGCAACCAAGCCATGATCGAAAATGCAGCAACTCAGGCGCAGAGCGCTGCTGACGCCGCGAACCTCGCGACAGCCAATGCCGCAGCCAGCGTCGCGACAGCAAATCAATCGGCAGCTGAAGCGGGTCGGGTAAGTGCTGAACGCCGCGCCCTGGCCGCTGAAGAGGCCGCTATGGCAGCCAAAGCCAGGATTGAGGCCGATCCACCTGAACAGGTGCCGAATTAGAGCATATTTCGATCCGATAACCGGTTCCCACTTATCGGAACATACTCTAGTCGACGACCTTGCTCGCTCCCAGCGCCTGACGCCAATACGTCAGGCGGTCCTTGAGGCGTTGTTGCAGAACGTAGCGATCAACATTCTCAGTGTCGATCTCCTCGACCACTGAGAATGCGAAGGTTTCCGTCCCGTGGAGCTTCCATGCTGTCTGCATTGATTTGCTGCGCGCTGACCCGAGCTTGAGCTGAAACCAGATGCCGCTCTGTTGGGTCGGCAGGTTCCGGCTTGAGGCTGCCCACACCTCGCCGCTGGCGGAACAGGTGATCTTGAAGATCCCCGGAACGTCCTTGCGTTCCTTGTAGTCGCGAACAGCCTCGCGGCGGGCAGACTTGTCCACCTAAGCCTTCCTCAGCAGCCGGAACACGCCCGCCACGATCAGGAACAGCAGGAGACCCATGGGGCCAAAATAGAAGGTAAGCCCCAGACACGGTATCAGCGCCCAGTGGGGTATGCCCCACTTCGGCGCGACCTCAGCTTCCCAAGCGCCCACCCAGAGGTCGAAGGCTAGATAGTGGATCCAGCCCACTAGCATCACCGGCGGATGGCTAAAGGCCTGGGCCAAGCTGGCCAGCTTGCTGAAGTCTGCCCCCAGACCATCGCTGCTGGTCATCGCCCGGATGATCAGCACCGCATAGAGCATCGCTAGGGCAACGCCCACAGCCCTCGCTGCCATGATGATCGGCCCACGTCGGATGGGCGCCAAGGCGAGCAATACCCAACCGGCCATGGCTCCGAGGCTTGCGAATGAGAAGATACTGTCAGGGGTCATGGTCAGGCTCCGATTTCGACTATGCTTAAGTCTCGGCGGCCATCTTGTCAATTATACCCGGATAATATCATCACGACCGAGCCCGCCACTCGTCGCCCAGAATGGCGTAGCTGTAGCTATCGCGCCAGCTGCCCTTGTAGGTGCGATCCCGCATCAACTTCCCCTCGCGGCGCATGCCGAGTTTTCGCATCACCCCCCATGATCCGCGATTGCGGACATCGCAGGTGGCCACGATCCGGTGCAACTTCAACACCTCAAACCCAGCCCGCATCATCGCGTTGGCGGCCTCAGATACCAAGCCGCGCCGCCAATGGCCACGATCCAGGCTGTAACCGATTTCGGCCGTAGCCCATGGCTCCTGGACGACCCATAGGCGGATGGAGCCTATCATCCTGCCTGTCTCACGCAGTTCGATGGCCAGACTCACGTCTTTGCGTGGCCAAGTCTTCTGACCTTCGATCTGGAGCCCTAGAAAGTGCTTGCTGACCTCCGGGGTATTGGGCCCCCAATCCATGTATCGCGCCACAGCAGGGTCGGATCCATAGGCGTGAACATCATCCAGATCACTCTGGCGAAACTCGCGCAGGATCAAGCGATCAGTCTTCAGCGGAAACCAGGGTTTTTCAGGTATTTCAGTCATTTTGAGCGCTCCGAAGAATGAAATCGGGCGGGCTCTCTATTCAGACCCCGGCCGAGTTGGCGGGGTCTGATCGTCCGGCTAGCCTATGGCGCGCGAAGACGAACGACCCCGATGGGACCGTTGGAATTCGAGCAACCGAGGGCAGCGATGGCGACCATGGGGTGATTAAATGCCCTTCATGCCCGAAATACGCAAGTCGCGACCTTTGCCGCACCGCCCCGAAGGGCTTAGATGTCACCCATGCATCAGACCTTCACAGAATCCACTGACCCGTCCTTCGGCCCCAAGCACGTGCCGCTGATCCGCCAAGCCATGGCTGCCCAAGGGTTGGACGGTTTCGTCATCCCCCATGAGGATGAGCACCAGAACGAATACCTGCCGGAGGCCAATGACCGCCTCGCCTGGGCCACCGGCTTCACCGGCTCAGCCGGGGCGGCCGTGATCCTCAAGGACAAGGCCGCGGTCTTCGTGGATGGTCGCTACACCCTGCAAGTCCGTGATCAGGTCGATGGCGCAACCTTTGAATACCGCGATCTGGTCGAGGGCGGCGTGCCGGGCTACCTGGAAACCGCAACCTTCAAGGGGCAGGTCGTGGGTTATGATCCGCGCCTGCACAGCCCCGATGCCCTGGAGCGCCTGCGCGCCGCCGCCAGCAAGGCGGGTTCGACCCTAAAACCGGTGACACCCAACCCCCTCGACGAGGCCTGGGGCACCCTGCGACCAAACCAACCCCGAGCCCCTGTTGTCGCACAGACCCTGGCCTATTCCGGCGAAGAATCCGCCGACAAGCGCGCCCGGGTTGGGGCCGCCATTGCCGCTGGTGGAGCTGACGCTGCGGTGATCACTGCGCCTTCCTCCATCGCATGGCTGTTCAATGTGCGCGGCGGCGATGTCATCCGTTCGCCCCTGCCATTGGCTCAGGCCATCCTCAATGCCGATGGAACGGCGCGACTGTTTCTCGATCCCGCAAAGGTGACGAAGGACTTGCCCGCCTGGCTGGGCAATCAGGTGACCCTGGAAACCACCGACGATCTGGAGGCGGCGCTCGCCGATCTCAAAGGCCGCAAGGTCATGGTCGACCCCGCCCAATCGTCGGCTTGGTATTTCGAGGCCCTTGTGGGCTCTGGAGCCTCAGTCGTTCGCGGTGACGATCCCTGCGCCCTGCCGCGCGCCTGCAAGAACCCTGTCGAGATTGACGGCACCACTCAGGCCCACATCCGCGATGGCGTGGCGCTGGCCAAATTCCTGCACTGGCTGGCCACCGAGGCCCAGACGACTTTTCCCGATGAAATCGCGGTCGTCACCAAGCTGGAGGGTTTCCGGGAGGAAAGCGGTTCGATGAAGGACCTCAGCTTCGACACCATTGCCGGGGCGCTCTCCAATGGAGCCCTGCCCCATTACCGGCCGACCGAGCGCCTGAACAAACGCACGACGCCCGGCTCGTTGCTATTGGTAGACTCCGGCGGCCAATATCTCGACGGCACGACAGACGTCACCCGCACCGTGGCCATGGGCGAACCGACGCAGGAGATGGCCGAACGCTTCACCTTGGTGCTGCAAGGGCACCTGGCCTTGGCATCCGTGCGGTTCCCGACCGGCACCACGGGCTCAGCTCTAGACGTCCTGGCCCGCGGCCCGCTCTGGGCCAGGGGCCTCGACTACGACCACGGCACCGGCCACGGGGTCGGCGTCTACCTCGGCGTCCATGAGGGGCCACACAGGATCTCTAAGGCCCCCAATAACGTCGCTCTGCGGCCCGGCATGATCGTCTCCAACGAACCGGGCTTCTATAAAGAGGGTGAATACGGCATCCGTATCGAGAACCTACAATATGTCACATCTGCCGCGCCAATCCCCGGGGGCGAACGCCCGATGTTGGGTTTCCAAGCCCTGACCCTGGCCCCTATAGACCGCCGCCTCATCGTCGTTGAGATGCTGAGTCCCGCTGAACGCGCTCATATGGACAGCTACCACGCCGAGGTCCTGGCCAAGATCGGACCTCTCGTCGACCCTGAAATCCGCACTTGGCTCACCACCGTCTGCGCACCCCTCTAGGAGCTGTAATGACCGAGGCCGCAAATGCCGATCAGGCGAAAGTTTGGAACACCGGGGCCGGTGAAACCTGGGCCGCCTTACAGGAACGCCTAGACCAACAGCTGGAGCCCCTCGGGCGGGTGGCGATGTCGGCCCTGGCTCCGCGCTCTGGCGAGCACATTCTCGATATTGGATGCGGCGCGGGCCAAACCAGCCATCAACTGGGCACCGCCACCGGAAGGACCGGATCGGTTCTCGGTGTGGATATCTCCCGCACCCTGCTCGACGTTGCCGAGGCTAGGCCTGCCAGCCCAGGAGTCGCCTTCAAAGAGGCGGATGCCCAGACCTATCCCTTCGATGCCGGGACGTTCGACGCCGCCTTCTCCCGCTTCGGCGTGATGTTTTTCGCCGATCCCGTCGCCGCTTTTACGAATATCGCCCGTGCGCTGAAATCCAGCGGCCGCTTGAGCTTCGTCTGCTGGCGCGCGCCGGCCGAAAACGTCTTCATGTCCCTGCCCATGGCGGTCGCAGCACCCCTATTGCCGCCAACGCCGCCGGGACCGCCCAGCACCCAAGGACCGTTCGCCTTCGCCGACCCCGATCATGTTCGCAACATCCTGACCACAGCGGGTTTCAAGGACATCGACATCACCCCGCACGATCAGAAGATCGGCAGCGGCGATCTGGAGCAAACCCTGACCCTCGCCCTCAAAGTCGGGCCACTGGGTGCCCTGTTGCGCGAGAACCCCGACCAACAGGGTCCGGTTGTCGATGCTGTCCGCGCTGCACTGGCAGAGCACGAGGGACCCGAGGGTGTGAAACTGGCCTCCGCGACCTGGATCGTAACGGCGCGCGCACCCTAACCCCCGCCCACCATTGCCAGCCACTCGTCCTCAGTCATCACCTGGATACCCAGCTCGGTGGCAGTCTTCAGTTTGCTGCCAGCGCCCGGCCCGGCCACAACCAAGTCGGTCTTCTTCGATACGGAACCCGAGACCTTGGCCCCCAGAGCCTCAGCCTGCGCCTTGGCCTCGTCACGGGTCATCCGCTCTAAGGCACCGGTGAACACCACCGTCTTGCCCGCCACCGCAGTGTCGGTCTTGGGTTGCTCCGCATCCAGAATTGTCAACTCGCCCACGAGCGCCTCAACGATCCGCCGATTGTGATCTTCGGCAAAATATGACGCCGCAGCTTCAATCACCGCGCCGCCAATCTGGTCCAGAGCGTCCAACTCCTCCATGGCCTCTGGATCGCGCACCGCGACCTTATCCATGGCCGCGAGGAAAACCTCGGAGCTCCCATAGCCCCGCGCCATCACCATGGCCGTGGTCTCACCAATGTGCCGCACACCCAGACCAAATATGAACCGATCTAACGGGATCGTCCGCCGCGCCTCGATCCCGGCCACCAAATTGGTGACACTAAGCTCGCCATAGCCGTCTGTCTGGCGCAGCTCTGTTAGCTTCGCCTCATCCTTGGCCAAGCGGAAGATATCGGCCGGCTCCTGCACCCACTGGCGATCATAGAAGGCGCTCAACTGTTTCTCGCCTAGGCCCTCAATGTCATAAGCCCGCCGCGAGACGAAGTGCCGCAGGTGTTCGATACGTTGGAACGGACAGGCAAACTCCCCAGTACAACGCCGCACCACAGTCTCGGCCCCGGAGATCGTCGTCTCCCGTGCTAAGGGCGTATGAAGCGGACACGGGCAGTGCGTTGGATAGACAAATGCTTCGGGCCCGCGCGGTTCATCCTCAACAACGCTGACGATCTGCGGGATCACATCGCCGGCACGCTGGACAATCACCGTGTCGCCGACCCGCAGGCCCTTGCGAGCAATTTCATCGGCATTGTGCAGGGTGGCATTGACCACCACAACGCCGCCGACTGTCACAGGCCTCAACCGCGCCACCGGCGTTACTGCCCCCGTACGTCCCACTTGCAGATCGATGGCTTCCAACACCGTCCGCGCCTGTTCTGCTGGGAACTTGCGCGCCACAGCCCAGCGCGGGGTGCGTGTGACGAACCCTAGGCGTTGCTGCCAATCCAGCCGATCTACCTTGTAAACCACCCCGTCGATGTCAAAGCCGAGCTTGGGCCGCAGGGCTTCCATCTGGGCATAAGCGGCCAGCAATCCCTGCGGTCCCGTCACTCGCTGCGATTGAGGTGTGGTCTGAAATCCCCAGGCCTTCAAACTGGCCAGAGCCTCGGCCTGCCGCTCCGCAAACGGCGCACTGATCAGGCCCCAGGCATAGGCAAAGAACTTTAATGGCCGGGCGGCCGTGATCTTGGAATCGATCTGTCGCAGCGATCCCGCCGCCGCATTGCGTGGGTTAGCATAGGTCTTCTGGCCCGCCGCTACCGCCGCCGCATTCAGCGCCGCAAACTCCGCATGGCCCAGATAGACCTCACCGCGCACCTCAATACGCTCTGGCCAGCCCGATCCTACCAGCCGCGCGGGGATATCCATCACCGTGCGCAGGTTCTCGGTAACATCCTCGCCGACCCTGCCGTCGCCCCGCGTCGCCCCGCGCACCAAGACGCCGTTCTCATAGAGTAATGAGGCCGACAAGCCGTCGATCTTCGGCTCTGCCGTATAGTCCACCACCGCTTCACCCAGCATCAGGAACCGCCGGATGCGGGTGTCGAACTCCAGGGCATCCTCATCGGAAAACGCGTTGTCCAGGCTGAGCATGGGCACACCGTGCTCCACCGGCGAAAACTGCTCCGCTCGCGCCGCACCCACCCTCAGGCTCGGCGAATTGTCCCGCACCAGATGCGGAAACGCCGTCTCCAGCTCTGCATTACGGCGCTTTAGGGCGTCATAGTCTGCGTCCGAAATGCTCGGCGCATCCTGCTGATGATAGGCGAGATCATGCGCCGCGATCTCGTCCGCCAGCCGCGCCAGCTCGTCGGCGGCCTGTGCTTCGGTAGGATTTGTCACGACAATCCTCCACCTTTGGGGGAGGG
>JANLPK010000246.1:0-3708 GCA_031367205.1 Alphaproteobacteria bacterium | reverse complement strand
TCTGCCCACTCCCACTGCATTGTCATTGCCGAGGTAGAAGGGATTGTAGCTGAAGCTGCCGCCTGCAGCATTGGTCAGGGTGATCAACGCTGTGAGCCCGTTCAACGTGCCCGTGTGGGAATCAATGCCCCAGTCGAAACTGATGAACGAGAGACCGGTAGGGAAACTGTAGACACTGCCAACCGAGGCTGGTGCAACCTGGAACGTTTCGTGAGCGCGGGCATAGAGCTGGTCGCCGGCGTCGGTGGTTAGGACCAATGTGTTGGCTGGCGCATAGTTGTTGCCAACCCCATAGAACCAGCCGCCCGCCGGCGCGGAATTGTAGGCCAAACTATCGGCGCTGGCGGACCCGGCGAAGACCAGAGTTGCGGTCGCTGCCGATAGGGCAAGCGCGCGCATGCCGCCCGCAAAATCATTCTTGTTCATCGAAAATCCCCAGAGAGTTTGAGGCGACATAGTCACCGATTCTCGCACGCCCCCATAATGAGTTCACCGAGCGAGCGAGTAAGTCAGCCCGGAAATCCTTCGTCACGCCCACTCGCCGGCCACATACCGATCACGCAACACAAACTTCTGGATCTTGCCTGAGCCGGTCAGTGGCCAGGCCTCCAGGCTGATCCAATGGGCCGGGGTCTTGGGCCCCGACAGATTTGCGCGGCAGTGTTGGCGCAGCGCCGCCTCATCTAGAGCCGCGCCCGCCGAGGGCCGCACGAAACAGACGACGATCTCACCCCACTTTTCATCGGGCACGCCGACCACGGCCACCTCGGCGACATCAGGGTGTTCCAACAGGATGTTCTCGATCTCGGCAGGAAACAGGTTCTCGCCGCCGCGAATGATCATGTCCTTGACCCGCCCGGTTATCTTGACGAAGCCACGTTCGTCCATGGTCCCCAGGTCGCCGGTGTGTAGCCAGCCCTCGGCGTCAATCGTGGCCGCTGTGGCGGTCGGGTTGTCATTATATTCGAGCATCAGGCAGTAACCCCGAGCGCAGATTTCACCGATGACGTCCACCGGCACCACCGCGCTTGTTGCCGGATTGCGGATCGAAATCTCGGTCTGCGGCAGGGGCTGACCGATGGTCTCGCAGAGGTCTTCGAAGGGATCGTCGGGCCGGGTCTGGGTCAACACCGGCGACGTCTCGGTCTGGCCATAGACCGTCGAAAACCCACATCCAAACGCCGCCGTTACCCGACGGATCAACTCCGGCGGCACCATTGAGCCGCCGCTGATCGCCACCTGCACCGATGAGACATCGCGCGGTGTGGCTGCCAGGGTTTCCAACAGAGCGACAAACATGGTCGGCACGCCGAAGATCAGGTCGACCCGCTCAGCCTCAATGATCGCGGCCATCTTCGGCGGATCGAATAGCGCCGACAGGATCGTTCGGCACCCAAACTGCACCGACCCCAACATCATGATCGAACAACCCGCCGTATGGAACATCGGCATATAGGTCAGGATGGTTCCACCTCGGGTGATTCCAGCCCGCGCAAAGGTCAGCCGCGAATTGTTGACCAAGCCCAGATGCGGCAACACCGCGCCCTTGGGAAATCCAGTGGTGCCGGAGGTGTACTGGATCTGCACCGGGTCCATAGGCCCAACCACTGGCAGCCCAGCCTGACGCGCCCCCTCGGCATAGAGCTCTGCGGCTACCGTAATATCCACCACTTCGCGCAAACCAGGCAGCTCACCGGCCACCTGGGCCGCAAATTCCGCCATCGGATTTCCCCGATAGCTCGGCACCATCAACAGCCCCACTGAACGCGACTGCTCCAACACATATTTCAGCTCACGCGGCTGATAGGCCGGATTGGCGGTGACCAGGGTTAGGCCCGCCAGCGCCGTGGCAAACTCGATGATCACCCATTCCGGATAGTTGGGGGCCCAGATGCAAACCCGCTCGCCCGGCGCATATCGCGTCGTAAGCGCCAGAGCCAAACGCTCCGCATCGGCCAACAATTCGCCATAGGTCCAACGCCGTCCCAGCACGCCCTCAATGTCAGCTTCTTGCAGAGCGATGGCGTCCGGCGTCCTGGCTGCGGCAACGCGCAACACCTCGCCGACCGTCGTCTGCTCGACCGACTCATCGGCTTGGCCCGCGAAATAGCTCTCGCTCAATTTGACTTGGTACACGGCGTTCCCCCCAAGGTTTGGCGGAGCTTGCCATACCGCAAAGCCGGAGTCAGGGGGTTCCCCCGCCGCCGGACTCTGATAGACCGACCGCATTGATTTATGAGTTTTCCGGTTTGGAGCGTTCACTGAGGCCAACAGGCTCCAGGGGCAATAGGCATTTGGACAAAACCCTAGACATCATTGACCCGTCCGTCGCTCAAATCGACGAGACGTCGGAGGCCAAGGAAGCGGCCTATGAGAAGTTTGTTTGGGACAATCTGAAGCGCAACTATATCGGCAATTACCTGCACGGCATGCTGGGCATGACCGGGTTTCGACTGGTCAATGCGCCGACCTTTCTGCCGACCTATATCCACCTGATCTCCGGCTCCAACACCATCGTCGGTCTCGGCATGGCGCTGCAGCAGGTGGGCGGCATTATCTCGCCGATCATCGGGGCCAGCCAGATCGAGCACCGCACCAAGGTCATGCCCGCCGCGCTCTGGATGGGCGGTCTAGCTCGGGTTCAGATCGTCGGCATGGCCCTGGCGGGCTGGTTCCTCAAGGGCCAGACCCTGATCGTGGCGATGCTGGCCTTCATGTTCATGTTCGGCTTGTTCATGGGTGCCCAGCGGGTGGTCTTCGGCATGCTGATGGCCAAGGTCATCCCGCTTAGCCGACGGGGTAGGTTGCAGGCTTGGCGCAACGCCACGGGGGGGTTGATCGCCGCCGTCCTGGCCTGGGTGGCGGGCAAGTACATCATTCAAGGCAACCTGTTCGGCAACGGCTACTCCACCACCTTCCTGCTGGCGGCGTTCCTGACCACCACCGGGCTATGGGCGCTGCAGTTGCTGCTGCGCGAGCCCGAACCCCCCAACCTCCCGGCCAAGGCCAAGCTGCGCGACCGCATGAAGGCCTTCCCGCAATTGATCATGTCAGACCCGGGCTATGCAGCCTTCCTGGTGGTCCAGATGCTGACCATCGCCGCGCGCATGGCCGCGCCATTCTACGCCATCTATGTGACATCGTCCCTGCCGCTCGCGAGCCAAGTCTTGGGCCTTGGTGCCCTTAGCCTCGCCTACCTCGGTGCTGACACCGCGTCGAACCTCGTCTGGGGTTATCTGGGTGACAAGACCGGCTTTCGCTTGGTCCTGTTGTTCTCGTTCTCGATCTGGATCGCCGCGACCCTATTGCTCATGACCTTGCACAGTCCGGTGATGGTCTTCATCGCCTTCTTCGGCCTAGGTGCGGCGCAATCGGCCTATATGATGGCGTCCAACACTATGATCCTGGAGTTCGGCACCCGAGAAGAAATGCCCATGCGCATCGCGCTGTCTTCCACGGCGGAGGGCATCATGGGCACCCTCGGCCCCCTTGCGGGCGGCCTCATCGCCGACCACATGGGCTACAACGTGGTATTCGGCATCTCGATAGGCTTCCTGCTGGCCAGCCTCTTGCTGCTGATCGTCATGGTCAAGGAACCGAGACTGGCGAAGCGACAAGCGACCTAGAGCGAGAAAAAATATCCGCAGCGCTTTGGGGGAGATGGGATTTCGGAACCCCTCCCCCAGGTGTGGTGGACTTAGGCATCGC
>JANLPK010000233.1:0-17871 GCA_031367205.1 Alphaproteobacteria bacterium | reverse complement strand
CAGATCGGCGATCTCCCCGGGCTTGGTCATATCGGCCCCGTGATAACGCACCGTGCTGTTGGTGGTCTCCTGCAGGGCCCGACGATCGGCCTCGATCTTCGCCGGGTCGCCAAAACCATTGAGGATCACATTGACCCCCTGCCCGGCCAGAGCCTGGGCCATGGCTTGGCCGATGCCGCTGGTGGAGCCAGTGATCACCGCTACCTGGCCTTGAAGTCCGTAGTCGACGGCCATGGGCTCTATGCCTTCTTGCTGTTCAGCGGTGCGGGTTGCGGGCGGGAGAAGACCCACTCTTGGTCGCTCGAAGCGTTCGACCGAAACTGATAGCCCTCAGAGTCGAAGGTCTTGAGGTCGCTCGCCTTCTCGATGCTGTGGTCGATGGCATAGCGTGCGACCAGACCCCGCGCCTTCTTGGCATAGAAGCTAATCACCTTGGCCTCGCCGTCCTTTTCCTCAAGGAACCGCAGGTTGACCACCGGCAGTTTCAGCG
This sequence comes from Alphaproteobacteria bacterium, assembly GCA_031367205.1. Lineage (GTDB taxonomy): Bacteria > Pseudomonadota > Alphaproteobacteria > Caulobacterales > Caulobacteraceae > Phenylobacterium. Next base: position 17,381 of record JANLPK010000233.1, on the reverse strand, counting down.
CCTTGCGATCCACGGCCCCGAAGTATTCGTGCGACGCAGCATTCACCAAGGTGGGGTCCTTCGCACCATGGCTTTGATCATTGAGCGCCTGGGCGATGCGGTCGCCCCAGAAGGCATAAAGGGTCTTGCCGCGCTTGGTCCTGAGCGAGGTGCCCATTTCCAGACGATAGGGCTGGATGCCGTCCAGGGGCTTTAGGATGCCGTAGAGCCCCGAGAGAATACGGATGTGCTTCTGGGCATAGGTCAGGCCCTTCTTGGTCAGCTCGCGCGCCCGAAGGCCTGAATAGACGTCGCCATTAAAGGCAAAGGCGGCCTGCAGACCGTCCTCCATCGCCGCGTCAAAGGCCTGGAAGCGCTCGCGATTCAGCGTTGCCAAATTGTCCGACAGATCCATCAGCGACTTCAGCTGACGAACTGTCAGCTTGCGCGTGGTCATGGCGAGCTCAGCGATGTCCACACCCATCTGTGGCGTCGTCATGGGTGCCGTGAGCGGCGGTGTCGCGAAATTCATCGCCTTGGCCGGCGAGAGCACGATCAGCATGGTGGGGCTCAGAAAAGGACGCGCGGATTCATGATCCGCTTGGGGTCCAGGCTTTGCCGGATCGCCACCAACGCCGCAACCTCTGTCGCCGACTTATAGCGCCTAGCCTCTTCCGTCTTCATCGACCCCAGGCCGTGCTCTGCCGAAATTGAGCCGCCCATTGAGGCCACAATATCATGGACGATGCGGCTGCCCTGGTCGCGTCTGGCACTGTGCGCAGCGTTGTCCCCACCGTCAGGTCGGATCACGTCGTAGTGAATATTGCCGTCGCCCACGTGACCAAAGGCGGTGATCCGACAGTCCGGAACGAAAGCCTTCATCGCCGTATCGGCTTGGTCAATGAATCGCGCCACCTGACTGACAGGGACCGAGACATCATGTTTCCAGGTGGCTCCCTCAGGCTTCTGTCCAGGCGACTGGTTCTCGCGGATGGCCCACAGCGCGCGCGCCTGGGTCTGGTTTTGCGCCACGGTGGCATCGATGACCAAGCCATCCTCCAGGCTCGCCGTCAGCAGGCGATCCATCGCCGCCTCAGCTGCGCTCGGCTCCCCAGACGCGATCTCGATCAGCACGTACCAGGGATAGAGCTTCTCCAACGGATCACGCTGGCCTGGGATGTTCTTCAGCACGAACTCAATCCCCCGGCGCCCCATCAGCTCGAAGGCCTCCACAGCCCCACCGGCCGTCTCCTTAGCGCGGACCAATAGGGCGATGGCTGCCTGCGGGTCCTTCACCGCAGCGATAGCTGTGGCGCGACTGGCCAACACCGGAAACAGCTTCAGACTGGCCGCCGTCACCACACCCAAGGTGCCCTCAGCCCCGATCAACAGCTGCTTGAGGTCATAACCGGTATTGTCCTTGCGAAGCCGCTTGAGACCATTCCAGACCTCGCCATTCGGCAACACCGCTTCCAGACCCAAGACCAGATCCCGTGTCGTGCCGTAGCGCAGCACCGCCGTGCCCCCGGCATTGGTGGAGACCACACCGCCGACCGTTGCCGATCCCTCTGAGGCCAACCCCAAGGGGAACCGCCGCCCTATCGCGGCGCAAGCCTCATGCACCGCCGCCAGGGTCACACCGGACTCGGCGACGATCACATCGTCAAAGCCGTCAATATCGCGGATGGCGTTTAGACGCTCGGTGGACAGTAGGATTTCACCCTGCGGAATCTGCCCGCCGACCAAGCCAGTGTTCCCGCCCTGCGGGGTGATGGCGATGCCCGCTGCGTTGCAGATGCCCACTACCGCAGCCACCTCCGCGGTGGTCTTGGGCAGGGCCAGGAATGGCGTTGTGCCCGTCCAACGATCCCGCCATTCCAAGAGCTTGGGAGCAAGCCGCTCGGGATCGGCGCTCCAACCCTGATCACCCAGGGCGGATTTGAGGTTGGAGAGCACGTCGGCAGGGATCAGCATTACCAAATCCTACGCTTCCAACCTGCAGGAAGCCAGTATATACTGCGATATATATCGAGGTGCGCCATGGCTATTCTGATCAAAAACCCTGATGTCGAGCGGCGCGCACGGGAATTGGCTGCGCTCACCGGCGAGACCCTAACGACGACAATCGACCTCGCCCTAGCGATGCGGATGGAACACGAGGTCGCGAAGCCAAAGAGACGCAGCACCGTCGCCGAAATGAAGGCCGCCACCGCCGAGTTTCGACGGATTGCAGGGCTCGACAAACGCAAGGTCGATGGCTCCAAGGGGTTCTTCGATGACCTCTGGGCTCCCTCAGAGGATCTGGATCACCGATGATCGTGGTGGATGCGTCGGCCCTGGTTGCGATTGGCCAAGATGAGCCCGATGCAGATGGCATGCTCTGCGTGCTGGAAACGTCAGAACGAGCGATCATTTCGCCGGTTAATGCGGTCGAAGCTGGTCTCGTGTTGGTCGGGCGCGGAGTTCTAGAGCACCCTGAAGCCTACAATCGCTGGCTCCGCATACTTGATGTCGAGGTCGACCAGGAGCCCATCGACCACGCCTTCGCCATACGCAGCTACCTGACATATGGGCGTGGCTACCACCCGGCCAAACTGAACCTCGGTGACTGCTTCGCCTATGCCCTGGCAAAACGTCTGAACGCCCCGCTCCTCTACAAGGGCGACGATTTCTCCCAGACCGACATCGTCTCGGCCCTTCAACCCACATAGCCCGCCGCCCGCCGCAGCCGGTCATTGATCGCCTCACCTAGCCCCTCCTGTGGGATCGGTGCCACCGCAATCGCGGTAGGCTCGGGCCGGTCAGCCGCCCGCAGATAAGTGAACAGATTTGCGGCGGCTTCGCTGAGATCGCCGGTGGGACTTAGGTTCCAAACCCCATCGCTCTCCGGATAGGCTCCAAAGGCGAGATAGGCCTCACCCGGCCCCGGACCCTCGGCATCCAGCCGCACCGGAGCATTGGGTGAATAGTGGCGGGTCAGCCGACCGGGTGAGCGTTTCGCATCCTTCTCCGCCTCCGCCAGCGGGCCGATCAAAGCCTCGATCTGCGCGCGGGTGATGGCACCAGGCCGTAATAGTCGGGGCTGATCCAACAGGGCGACCACCGTGGACTCCAATCCAACCTCGCAAGCCCCGCCATCAAGGGTAAATGCAGCGCCCGCGCCAGTCTCCTCAACCGCATCGGCATAGGTGGTGGGGCTTGGCCTCCCGGAGCGGTTGGCAGACGGAGCAACCACTGGGCCGCCAAACGCCGCAATCAATGCCCGCGCCACCGGGTGCGCAGGCACCCGCACGGCCACGGTATCAAGCCCCGCGCGCGCCAGGTCGCAGACAGCACCGCCCTCAGCAACGGGCAAGACCAAGGTCAAGGGACCTGGCCAAAAGGCCTGAGCCAGCCGTCGCGCGCGATCATCAAACACCGCGATCTGCTCGGCGGCGGCCAAGTCGCTGACATGGCTGATCAGGGGATTAAAACTTGGTCGACCCTTGGCCTGATAGATCGCCGCCACCGCCATCGGGTTGCCTGCATCGGCCCCCAAGCCATAGACCGTCTCGGTCGGCAGGATCACCAGCCGCCCGGCGCGCAAAGCCTGCGCCGCCGCTGCTATTTCCGCGTCGCGGTCAGCTTGATGGTCACCTTCACCTCCGCTGGAATTTGATCTGTCGCCTGCCACTCGCCCTGCCCCACGCCAAAGGCGGTTCGGTCCAGGGTGGTTACACCGCTCATGGTCGCCTTGTCGCCGTCGATCTTGAGACGGAAGGGCAGGTTCACGGCCCTGGTCACCCCGCGCAGGATGAGTGTGCCGTGGGCGATGAAGCGATCCTCACCAACCTTCTCAAAGCGTGTCGCCGTGAAGCCGGCCTTGGGATGGGCTGCGGTGTCGAACCAATCGGTTCCGGGCAGCGACTGATCGCGCTGCGCATCGCCGGTCACCGCCGAAGCGAGATCGATTGAGACACTGACCCTAGACTTATCCAAAGCCTCTGGCCCGAACAGGATGTCCGCAGAGAACCGATCAAACCGCCCCGAAATGTCCTGGCCGCCCCAGGAGGTGGAGAACCCCAGGCTGGAATCCCGTGTCACCGCCCACTTCGAAGGGCCGGTTGCCGGGGCTTCTACAGGCCCAATTGCCGGAACTGCGGTGGCCACCGGTTCAACGATAGCGGGTTCAACGCTGGGCGGCGGCAGCGGTGCCGATCTCGGCAGTGTGGGCTTAAACAGGCAGCCGAAAGTCAGGACCGCAACACCCCCCAGTCCAATGAGCAACAGTCGAGCGTCCAACCATCGCCCAGGCTTAGCACCCGGCGCCATGCGGGACAGCAGCGGCATATCGCGATCAAACAGCTGATGTTTCAGTGCCCCCGCTACGTGCAGGACCACCAGCAGATAAGCCCCAAAGGCCAGCAGCTCGTGGCTGTTTTGCCCGATCTTGTGCCACATCACCTTGGTGGCCGGAGCCAATCCCGCCACCGGCAAGTGCGGCCAGGGGACCACCCCGAACAGTAGCGTTGGGATCTCGATCTTGCTCGCCGACACCATCAGCCAGCCGGTCAGCGGCATGCCGATCATGATAACATAGAGCGCGATATGGACGATCTTCGAGAGCCAGAGCTCCCAGGTCGCCAGCCCCTGCGGTTCCGGAGGCGGCGGATTGGCCAGCCGCCATCCCAGCCGCGCCAAGCTAAGCAGCAAGATACTAATCCCCACCGACTTGTGCAGCTGGGTGAGCGCAAAGCCCAGGGGGGTCATCAGATCCTGCATCCGCCAAGCCAGCAGAATCTGAACGATAATGGCTGAGGCAATCAGCCAATGCAGAACGATAGCGATGGTCGCGTAGCGATTGCGGGTCGCGGGATTAGTCATAACTGCGTTGATATCATACCGCAGGAGTCTGCGCCGCCCCTGTTCAAGGGGCGATGCATCACACCGTCTGGTCGCACCAACCTAGAATTTTTGGCCGAAACTGACCGCAAATGTCCGCGGGCGGATTGGATAGACATAGGTCGTCCCGCAGACCGTTGGCGTGCATTGGGCCGTGTGACCCTTGTCCCCCAAGACGTCGAACAGATTTCGGATCGACAGCTCCAAAGTCCAGCTGTTTTTCGCCAGTCCGCCAGAGAGGTCCGCCGAGGTCCAAGCTTTTTCGCGACCCAGCAAATCCCGCTCCTTAATCCGCAGATCGCCCCAACTTGCGCCCTGAAATACCGCCGAGCCCTGAATGTGGGCGTCGAAGTCCCCAAGCGGGAACTGGTATCGGGCCGTGGCGTTGGCCTTGAAATTGGGAGTCACGGGTAGAGCCGTGCTGGAAGGCGCTTGCGGCGTTGTGCAAACCTTCACCGGCTTACCAGCCGCATCGACCGTGCCGCAATAGGGTTGGGTCAGCTTGGCATCGGTGATTGCGGCAGCAGCACCAATCGTCAAGCCCTCGATCGGGGCAGCCCAACTTATGTCGGTCTCAATGCCCTTGATCCGGGCCTGACCGGCATTGAGGATTTCGGTGAAGGAATTCGGACCCAGGAAGGAGAATTGGAAGTCCTTCCAATCCTCCAGATAGGCCGCACCATTCCAACGCACGGAGTTATTCGCCCACTGCGTTTTCCAACCCAGCTCGTAGTTGTAAATTTTGTCGGAGACGTAGGGAGCCAAGGTGGATCGGCGATTGATTCCGCCCGGTCGGAAGCCCTGAGAGTAGGTGGCATAGACCATCTTATCATCGTCGATCTTGTAGTTCAGGCTGAGCTTGTAGATCTCGCCCGTTTCCTTAACCCGCTTGTTTAAGTTGGTGCAGGGCGAACCGGCGATACCTGAAGGCGCAAAACAGGCCGCTTCCCCGGTCCGCGAGCTGTAGCCGCGGCTGAAGCCGTAAAAGCCCCGCAGGCTATTGTCCGTCTTGAACTCCCGCAAACCGGCCGTGAGGGTCAGCTGTGGTGTGATATCGAAGTAGGCTTCTCCGAACACCGCATAGTCGCGGTCAATCCGCAGTTGGTCGGTGAGCCACAAGGTGTCCTTGCGACCGGTCACTGCAATCGCCGGGTCGAGGCCGGTGATCTGATAGTTCTGTTCGATCAAGTGGGTTTGACGTTGTTGGATCGCACCGATCACATAACGCAAGCGTTGATCCTGCGGAGATGACAAACGCAGTTCGTTGTATTCGCGGGTAAAGTGGTCCTTACCGGTGATCCTTTGGGTGGGATCAATCACATTGCCGCTCGCGTCAGTGATATAGGCACCCGACCCAAACAGCGTGTCATAGAAGAACGAGTAGTCTGTGTAGTCGCTGTGGGTATTGAGTTTCCGGTCCATGTAGCCGCCGGAATAGACAAGATCGAAATCGCCGATTTTGCCCTGCACGGTCAGCGCCGCCGTATACCACTTGTCCTTGGTATCCTCCGGCAGGAAATGCTTGATCTTGTAGGCACCCAAGCTCGTGTCATAGGCAAAATTGCCGTTGGTCTTGGTCTCTTGGGCCATGAAGGATGGACGGATGGTCCAATTGTCATTCACATCGAAACGCAGCGCGAGACGCGCACCGTATGTATCGACGTCGTTGTAATTGTTCTTGACGCGATTGTTGTTGTTGATGGTCACGCCCGAGGTCGGATAGGTCCGCGTGCCTTTCACATTGTCGATATACCCGGCGTCGTGCTCATCCCAGGCCACTAGGCGGATCGCGACCTTGTCACCAATCGGTATATTGACCATCCCCTCGGCAGTGTAGCCGGTCGCCCCATGGGCCACCTGATTGACCTCAAGATCGTAGCGGCCCTTGAGCACCCCGAGTTCAGGTTGGTTGGTGATGATCCGGAGCGTGCCCGCCTGGGAGCTTGCCCCATAGAGCGTGCCCTGCGGGCCGGCCAGGGCCTCAACGCGCGCAATATCATAGATGTGGATGTCGAGCGCCCCACCGATGGTGGTGACCGGTTGCTCGTCCAAATAGGTCCCGACGCTGGGTTGGGAACCCGAGTGATTGCCATCACCGCCCGAAGCCACGCCGCGCATATAGACGTTGGAAAAACCAGGGGCCGAGCTCTGGAACGAGACGCTGGGCAGGAATTTTACGTAGTCGTCGAAGCTATTGATGTTGAGATCATCCAGCTTCTTTGTGGAGAGCGCCGTCACGGCGACCGGCACGTCTTGGAGGTTCTCTTCGCGCTTCTGGGCGGTCACCACCACCTCTTCCACGGTCGCAGCCGCCGTCTCGGCGGCGAAGGCGGGGACACCGGCCAACATGCTGGTGGCGAACAGGGCCGCACCAAAGGCGGCTCGGCCTCTTTTTTGTCGGAAGGTCATGATAGGCTCCGAATGAGAATACGAGTGTCAGGTGGACGACACCAATTGTCCCAAGTAGCCTACGCGCCGACCCAGGATGTCAAGATTGCTCTGACGACTTCTCACCGAGTGTGACATCGGTGCCAGCTTCTCACTCGCCTAGGGGCGGCACCTCAGGATAAGCCTCAAGAACGGGACCTAGAGCGCTCTTCAGCGGCCCTAGCCAGGGCTCGAAATGCCGCCAGTGATCGAGTCCATCGGTGAAAATTGGGCGGCGGACCTGCTCTGAGCTGGCAGTGCGAACCGCGCGATCGTTGTCGTAGAAGGTCAAACACGCCGACTCGAAGCCTAGGTCGCAATAGTCCAACAGCGCGCGCACTTCGCCTTCAGGATTGGCGACCAGTCGCTCATAAATGACCCGGTGGATTTGCCCAGGCAGCACCGCATCGAAATGCGCCATCAAGGCCACATAGTCGGCGTAGTAGCGGCCAAGGTCGGTCAGGTCATAGGTGAACCCCTGGCCGCGCGCGAAATGCTGTTTGAACCCGGAGAAGCAACAGCCCATCGGGTGGCGACGTGCATCGATGATCTTGGCCTGGGGCAGGATCAACTTGATCAATCCCACGTGTGCGAAGTTATTGGGCATCTTATCGATAAAGAACGCCCGGTCCGTTTTCCGCTGCGGGGCTGTGCGAGCCAGGTACTCCTCACCAAGCGCGCGGCACTCATCGGCACTTAGCTGCGCCAAGACATCAGGATAGGCCGAGACTTCGTCACGCCGCGCCCTGACCCCCAGCCGTTTGGCAATGGCGGGCATGTCGGGCAGTTCCATCGTGCCCTCGATGGCCGAGTGACTGGCCAGGATCTGCTCCACCAGGGTGGAGCCTGCCCGCGGCAATCCCAGAATGAATATCGGCTCGGGCGACGAGCTCCCATAGCCTTGGCGTTCGGCAAAAAATCCCGCTGTGAGCAATGCCCTTGACCTCATCAAGTGGCCCGAGGTTTCATCGGCATCATAGTCTAAGCTCAATTTGCGCAGGGCATTTGCAGATTGGTACTGCTCAAAGGCTTGGCCGAAATCGCCGCTGTCTTCCATGGCCTTGCCCAGGGCGAACTGTAGGTGAAATCGGTCCTCGTCAGAGATGTCTGCGCGTGCCGCCTGCTCCTGCATCTGCACCAGATCATCGTCACTGAACCGCACGGTCTTCAGATTGGCGAGGCTCCACCAGACTTCCCCAAGACTGGGGGCCAGGACCAAGGCTCGACGATAGGCCTCGACCGCCTCACCCTGCCTGCCGAGAGTCTTGAGTGTGTGACCAAAGCTCATCCAGCCTTTGGGCTGGTCAGGATAGGACTTCAGCAGACGTTCATAGATCTCCACCGCGGCTTGGTATTCCCCCAACTGGCCTAAAGCTGCCGCCTGCAGATTGAGAAATCCAGGATTGCCAGGGTCGCCCTTCAAAAGGGCTTCGATCACGACTAAGGCTGCCTGTGCCTTGGTTTGTCGATAGAGCACCACCGCCAGATTGTGCTGCGCCAGAGCAAAGCCCGGCGCCAGGTCCAGGCACCGCGTCAGCAGCCCTTCGGCGTCTTCATATCGCCCCAGCCGCGTGGCGACCTCGGCCAGCATGCGCAGAGCCGCAATCTCGTCGGGTCGATCCCGCAAGATGTCTCGCAGCAAGTGTTCGGCCGCCGCCAACTTGCCCTCAACCAAGGCCACTCCGGCCTCCAGCAGAGCCGGGTCTTTGGCGGCACTGCCTAGCTGCCGGGCGCGAGCCTCATCGGCTCCGTGACTGTCACCCAGCAAGCGATATTGGTCCGATAACGCACCCCAAGCCTCGGCAAGGTTGGGGTTCAGCTGAGTCGCGCGGGTCAAGGCGGCCACCGCACCACGGCTATCTCCCGTCGCACCTAGCGCAAGACCGAGTTCCAGGTGCGCCGGGGGCCATTTCGGCTGATCGCGTGCCAGCTGTCGGAGTCCGGCCAAGGCCGCGTCCACCTCACCAAGTCCCCGATGAGCCTGGGCACGAAGCAACAGGGCTGCAGGATGGCCGGGCACCGCGTCCAAGATCGCCTTGACCTGAGCCATGGCGAGGTCTGGTCGCGCGCGCATCATGCGCGATGCATGGGCCAAGGCGGCATCCAGCGTGCCCACAGCATCTGGGGTTTCGGTCACAGATTTGGTCCGGAGTCCATCACCCTACCTATACCGCGCTCAGGGCCAGCAAGGCAAAACTGGCCAGCCAGTGCTCACCCATATAGTCGCCGGACACGTGGCGTAGACTGGCCCGCAGATGGTCCTCGGCGGTTGCCAATGCAACGGCCCGCGTTGGGTCATTTGGGTCCAAATCGCCCGCGATCCCCCGCCAGCACCAAGCCCGGCTGAAGTTCAAACCGTCCAAGTGCGCGATCTTGCCATCGCTTCGGTCACTGACTGTTGCCGGCGTGAAGAGTGATGCGGGGCTGCGTTGCGCCGCGTTCGGCAGGAAGGCGGCAAACCATGCCCGAAATTCGGTGGGTGTCGACAGCCGGCGCATGCACTCAGCCTCCATCAGGGCCGGCGAGAGGAAGGTATCCCCGGAGGGCTCCCTTGCCTGATCGGCCAAGTCTTGCCCATACCAGTCACGCGCCTTGTCACGCAGCAAGTCGGAGAATGCGCGATCCTTGGTGGCCAAGGCATAGTCCTGGGCCAAGGCCAGCGCGAAGGCAGTTGAGGAATGCACGCCGGTGCGAATGGGATAGGTGGCCAGCGGCAGGAAATCGCGGAACCGCTGGACAAAAGCCTGGGCCAGCGGGGCCAAACGCCTCGCCCACGGCGCGTCATGAGCCAGCATCTCGGCTTGCAGCTTTAGCAACCAAGCCCAGCCATAGGGCCGCTCAAAACCCCTGGAACTCGGCGAGTCCAGATAGGTGCGCTCGACCTCCACGTTCTCAACCGTAAAGGCGTGCTCGAACAGCGCGTCGATCTCACCGACCTGCGGCATGTCGGGATAAAGTCGGCGCAGGCTTGCCAGCAGCCAATAGCCGTGGACGCAGGAGTGCCAGTCAAAACTGCCGAAGAAGATGGGGTGAAGATCGCGCGGCGTGCGGGCGTCGGCAGGTCCGCTCAACACATGATCAAGCTTGTGCGGATACTCCTGGGTCACGTGACCCAGGGCGATGCTCGCGAACTTTGACGCCAGTTCAGGGGTGAGTAGGGAAGGCAAAGACATACATCAAGACCATGTTGGCGAGTAGCAGGGGAAGGGCGGTGGGGGTTTGCGCGCGGATCACGGCGAACCGGTCCTTAAGCTCAAGCAGCGCCACCGGCACCACATTGAAATTGGCGGCTAAGGGCGTCATCAGGGTACCACAGAAACCCGACAACATGCCCATCGCGCAGACCACGGCGGGGTCGCCCCCGAACCGCCCGATCAGGAACGGCAGCGCCACGCCCGCCGTCATCACCGGAAAGGCGGCAAAAGCATTGCCCATAATGATCGTAAATCCTGCCATGCCAAGACAATAGACCGCCACGGCGCTGGCCCGGTCGCCCATGGGGAACCAGGTCACCACCAGGTCGCCGACTACCTTGCCGACGCCCGCCAGAGCAAACACCGCACCCAAGGCCGCCAGCATTTGCGGCAGGAGGGCCGCCCAGCCGACGGTATCCATCAGCCGCCGACCCTCCTGTAGCGGCGAGATCAGCGGTTGGCGCAGCAGGATCAGCGCCACTGCCGCAGCGATCACCGCGCCCGCCGCCAGGGAGATCAAGGTCGCCTGCTTCGGGTCCAGTAGAGGCTCACCGCCAACCTGCCAAGTCTTGACCAGCAAGGTGCCGAACAGCACCACGGCCGGAATCACCAGGGCTGGAACGAACAGCTTGTTCCCTAACCTCGCCGCGCTCTCACGCTTCTGTTCGGCGGTAGGCCCGGCAGGCATCCCTTGCCCCAACCTGCCGATGCCCGCCGTCGCCGCCATAGCCAGAACCAGGACACCATTGCCGAGATTGCCCAGCCGGTCACCGGCCAGGAAACTTAAGGCAAACAGCCCCCAGAATAGCGCATTTCGCCATCGCTTGGGGTTGGCTTGGTCCGCCGCGCTCAACGCCGCATAGGCGGCAAACACCAACCCCGCCAAAACATAGACAACGCTGAGCTTGATCATGTCCGCACGCTCTGGGCGCGACTAAATAACAGAATCCGCAGGCTATGGACCAAAAACGCCGCCACCGCTGTAGGGATCGCCCAGATCGACAGTTGCAATGGCTCCAGCACAATACCGCTCTGCGCCAGGAACCCGACCATCAGCAGGATCGATCCTATGGCCAGGAAGATATCCTCCCCAAAGAACAGCCCGATATTGTCGGTCGCTGCTGCAAAGGCACGGATCGCGCTGCGACGGTCATCTGAGACCGGGCCGACCTCAACCTCCACAGCGGCCTCCGCCATTGGGGCAACCAACGGACGCACGGTCTGCGCCTGACCCGCGATGGAGGTCAGTCCCAAGGCCGAGGTCAACTGGCGAAACAGCAGATAGCCGATCAGCAATCGTCCCAGGGTCACCGCCCGGAACCCCGCAATGAGGCCCCGCGCCCGCTCCTGCAGGCCCGCACGCTCCAGCACGCCGATGACCGGCAAGACCAGCCAGGCGGCGCTGACATAGCGATTGTCGTTGAACGCCTTGCCAAACGCGCTCAGCACTTCAACCGGCGACAAGCCCGCCGCCATCCCCGTCGCGAACGCCGAGGCGACCACGACCAACAGCGGGTTGAACCCGGCCGCAAAGCCGGCCACCACCACCGCCACCCCTAAAAGGATCAGCATCGCCACACCCTCGACTCGTCTATCTTGCCCAGACTACTCCAACAGGTGCGAAAGAGCCGCCATGATCCTGGGCATTATCCAAGGCCGGATGACCTCAACCCGCCTGCCCGGCAAGGTGCTGGCCGACGTCGAGGGCATGCCGATGATCGGCCGTCAAATCGAGCGCCTGCGGCGGTCCAAACACCTCGATGTACTGATCCTGGCCACGAGCCATGAGACCTCCGACAATCCTTTGGCGGACTATGTGGCATCCCTGGGAATGCCGGTGGTTCGCGGGCCGCTAGGGGACGTCCTGGCCCGCTTCGCCCTGGCCGTCGATGCCTTCCCGCTGGCCCAAACCGTGGTGCGCCTGACCGCCGACTGTCCACTCACCGACTGGCGGGTGCTCGACGCTCTGTTACGGCGGCGTGCCGCGACCGACGCCGACTACGCCAACAACACCATGCCGCAGCAAACCTTCCCGCACGGCCTGGACGTCGAGGCTATGAAGGTCTCTGCCCTACGCGCCGCGATCCTCCAGGCCACCGAGCCCTATGACCGCGAGCATGTGACCCCCTATCTCTATCGGAACCCGGACCAGTTCAAACTGGAGACGCTGCGGCGCGAGCCGTCTCTCGCCGATCTCCGGTGGACCGTGGACTATCCCGATGACCTGGTCTTCGTACGCCATGTCTATCGCACGCTTCTGGCCGACAAACCCGACTTCGGAACCGAAGACATCGCGGCCCTGGATTGGAACAGTTCTCGCGCAGAACTTTAGTCCCCAATCTCAAAGCCCTTGGCCCGCAGCCGCGCCACGCTGGCCGGTCGCGCCCTCTCCCATTCGTTAGCGAGCATGGCCAGCCCCACCACATCACGGGGCATGCCGGCTTTCCAGAGATGAGCCCGGTAAAGCGCCTCACGCAAAAACCCAAAGCTCTCATGGGTTTTCCAAACCGCCTCATTCTCCATCAAGACTTCACAGCAGAGCTTGTGCAAGCCCAGTTCCCGGAACGCAAAGTCCAAAACGAACACCTCGACAAAGGCCCCGACGCCCTTCCCCCGGGTTGAGGGATCAGCGAGGTAAAACGCCCAGGAGGCCTTGCGGTTTACCTCTGAGATTTCAGCCAGATTCGCCAAGCCGACCGGCGCACCATCTAACTCAATTATCCAGTAGCGCCGGGTGGGATCGTTCAGTGCGCGCGCCACGAAGGCGGCATGCTCCTCGGCACTTATCACATGGTCAGAATACATCCACTGCGCCACGTCAGGCTGATTGCGCCAAGCCAGCATCCGCGCCGAATCGGCCAATGTCGCGGGCCGCAGATCCACATCAACCGGGCTCGTCATGGGGCTAGTCGCCTCTAGAGCCCCAACCCATCAAACCGATAGGCCCCACCGTCCCGCTTGATGTAGCCCGCCGTTGGGGCCGCAAAGTGGGTGCCGATGACCAGCACATCGCCGTCCGCCACACCCTCAAACATGCCGCGCCGCATGACGGCTGAAGCCACCGGATCGCTATCAAAGGGCGGCGACCAGTCGGGATGGGCCAATTGGCTGGGGTGGTGGACGGCGTCGCCCGTGATCATCGCCACCTGACCCTTGGACTCGATCATGACGCTGACATGGCCCGGTGTGTGGCCCGGCGTCGGGATCAGCCGCACTTCGTCGGAGAGCTTGTGATCCATCTCCACCAGATCAACCAGACTGGCATCAAAGATCGGTTGGACGGAGTCGGCCAGGATCTGCTGCTGTTCCGGGTCGCCCTCGGCGCTCCAGTGGGCATGCTCGGTGCGACCAATCAGATAGCGCGCCTTTGGGAAGGTCGGGATCCATTTGCCGTCCACCAGCATGGTGTTCCAGCCCACATGGTCCACATGCAAATGGGTGCAAACCACGGTGTCGACGCCCTCGCGCGTCCACCCGGCCTCGCCGAGCCGCGTCAGAAATTCCGTCGCCAGGGCCTGGCCGCCGTTCAGGCTGCGCGGCTTGTCATTGCCGATGCAGGTATCGACCACCAGACGCAGGCCGGGGGCCTCAACCAACAAGGCGTGGATCGAGAGCCGCAGATGACCTTCGTCGGTGACGTAGTGCGGATAGAGCCAATCATGCTTCCGCAAAGCCTCAGGCGTCGCCTCCGCTAAGAACGGGCTGCGGGTGCTGTAGGGCACCGGCATTTCCATCTCGACGATGCGGGTGACCTTAACGTCGCCGATTTGCCAGCTAAGCATTTGGAGTCCCCTTACCGCAGTGACGCGTTCAATTTCGCCAGCGCCGCCGACCCTGGGATCAGCTGCGCATCGCTCAGCATATTGAGCGGCGCGTCCACCGTCTCCAACGACTCGTGCAGATCACTCGCCTCCGGGTCCACATAGAGCAGGCCGGTCACCACCTCGCCCATGGCCTGGCGTTCGGCCAGATAGTGCATGGCGGCCAGCCGGTCGGTCGGGTCATAGTGCTCGGCCAGTTTGTGCAGCGAGATCACCGATCCGTCGTGTTGGGTGACCGTCGTCGTGGTGCCGGGCGCATAGTCCACATGGATCGGCGCGCGCGCCGCAATCAGGTCCAGCCGGTTCACCGCCTCATTGTGCTCACGCACATAGTCATAGCTCTTGGTCGATCCGGCGTGATTGTTGAACTGCACACAGGGGCTCAGGGTATCGATGAACGCCGCGCCCTTATGGCTCAAGGCGGCTTTGATCAGCGGCACCAACTGTGCCTTATCGCCGGAGAATGAGCGCGCCACGAAGGTCGCCCCCAACTGCAAGGCCATGCTCACCAAGTCGATGGCCGAGTCGGTATTGATCACGCCCTTCTTGGACTTCGATCCTTTGTCGGAAGTGGCCGAGAACTGGCCCTTGGTCAGGCCATAGACCCCGTTATTCTCGACAATATAGGTCATGTTGACCCCGCGCCGGATGGCATGGGCAAACTGGCCAAGCCCGATGGACGCGCTATCCCCGTCGCCAGAGACACCCAGATAGATCAATTCCCGATTGGCCAGATTGGCGCCGGTCAGCACCGAGGGCATTCGTCCGTGCACGGTATTGAAGCCGTGGGAGTTGCCGAGGAAATAGTCTGGCGTCTTCGAAGAACAGCCGATGCCCGATAACTTGGCCACACGGTGCGGCGGCAGGTTGAGCTCAAAGGCTGCCTGAATGATCGCCGCTGAGATCGAGTCATGGCCGCAACCGGCACACAGAGTCGAAACCGATCCCTCATAGTCGCGGCGGTTAAAACCCAGCTCATTCTCGATCAGTTGCGGATGGTGCAGCCGAGGCTTGGTCAAATAGGTCATTCGGCGGCCTCCGTCACACGCGCACTTGGCACCTTGCCACCGATCAATTTGCCGATCTGGCCGGCGATGAACCGCGCGGTGATCGGCGTGCCGTCATAGTGCAGCACTGCCACCAGCTTGGCCGGATCAATGCCCCCCTCGTTCATGACCAGGGTGCGCAGCTGGCCATCGCGGTTTTGCTCGACGATGAACACCCGGTCATGGGCGGCGATAAACTCATCCACCGACTGGGCAAAGGGAAAGCCACGAACCCGCAGCGCATCAACATGGCATCCTTGCGTCTCCAGAGCCTCCAGAGCCTCGTGCATGGCAGGCGTCGTCGAGCCGTAATAGATCACCCCGTCGCGGGTCTTCTGCTTGGCGGGCTTGGACACCGGGGCTGGGATCAAGTCCTTGGCGGTTTCGAACTTGCGTAACAGCCGCTCCATATTGCCCACATAGACGCTGCCCTCCTCGCTGTAGCGGGCATAGGGGTTTCGAGAGGTGCCTCGCGTGAAATATGCCCCTTTGGTCGGGTGAACGCCGGGATAGGTCCGGTAGGGAATGCCGTCCCCGTCGACCTCAAGATAACGACCAAACTCGCGGCCGGACTCTAGGTCGTCATGGCTCATCACCTTGCCGCGATCGAGCTTGCGGTTGTCATCCCACTTGAACGGGGTCGTCAGCCATTCGTTCATGCCGATATCAAGATCGAGCATCACAAATATTGTGGTCTGTAAGCGGTCAGAGAGATCAAAGGCCAAGGCCCCCATCTCGAAGCACTCGCCCGGGTCCATAGGCAACAACATCGGATGCTTGGTGTCGCCGTGGCCGGCATAGGCCGCGCCCAACAGGTCGGCCTGTTGCGTGCGTGTGGGCATGCCGGTGGATGGGCCCCCGCGCTGCACGTCAAAGATCACCGCCGGGATTTCCGCAAAATAAGAGAGGCCGATGAATTCGGTCATCAGCGAGACGCCAGGACCCGAGGTGGCGGTAAAGGCGCGTGCCCCGTTCCAGCCAGCCCCGATAACAATGCCGATGGAGGCGATCTCGTCTTCGGCCTGAACGATGGCATAGCGCGCCTTGCCGGTCTGCGGATCGATCCGCAGATTATCGCAATGCTCGGTAAAGGCCTCGGCCAGCGAGGTTGACGGCGTGATGGGATACCAGGCGCAGACCGTGGCCCCGCCATAGACAGCCCCGAGCGCAGCAGCATTATTGCCTTCCACATAGATCCGGTCGCCCACCGCGTCAGCGCGAGTAACTTGCAGACCAAGCGGCTCGAGGTTTTCACGCACATAGTCGCGGCCCATATGCAGGGCTGCCACATTGGCTGTGATCAAGCGTTCCTTGCCGGCGAACTGCTCGGCCAACAGGGTCTCGATGACCTCTAGTTCAATCCCCAACAGGGCGGCCAGCGCGCCCACATAGATGGTGTTCTTGAACAGCTGGCGCTCGCGCGGCACCGAATAGGCGGCATTGGTGATCGAGGTCAGCGGCACGCCCACGACGGTGATGTCATCGCGAAACTTCGACTGCGGCAGGGCCTTGGTGGAATCGTAGAAGAGGTAACCGCCCGGCTCGATCTCGGCCACGTCCCGGTCCCAGGTCTGCGGATTCATGGCGACCATCATGTCGACACCACCACGACGGCCCAGATGGCCATCCCCGGTAATCCGCACTTCATACCAAGTGGGCAAACCCTGAATATTGGACGGAAAAATGTTGCGCGCCGCCACCGGCACACCCATCCGCAATACGGACTTGGCGAACATGGCATTGGCGCTGGCCGAACCCGAGCCGTTCACATTGGCGAATTTGACGACAAAGTCGTTGGTCAGTTTCAGTGAGCTGCGCATCCGCCCACCTCCCCGGCATGAGTCATTTCCAAAGTAAATCGCTGCATGTCCCAGGCACCGGTCGGACACCGCTCTGCGCAAAGGCCGCAGTGCAGGCAAACATCCTCATCCTTGACCATCACCCGTCCGGTTTTCAGCTTGTCAGAGACCATCAGGTCTTGATCGAGATTGAGCGCCGGGGCACTCAGCCGTGCCCGCAGGTCGGACTCTTCA
>JANLPK010000152.1:0-4249 GCA_031367205.1 Alphaproteobacteria bacterium | reverse complement strand
GCTGACTACATCACCGATGATGGCCGCGAGATCACCGCCCACTGCCCAAACCCCGGTGCCATGCTGGGCTAGAACACACCGGGCCTGCCCGCCTGGATCTCCACCTCTGACAACCCCAAGCGCAAGCTGGCCCAAACCCTTGAGCTGGTTGAGGCCGATGGTGGCTTGGTCGGCATCAACACCATGCACCCCAACCGCCTGGTTGCCGAGGCCCTGGCGGAGGGCACCATCCCCGAGCTCACCGGCTACACCTCCCACCGCCGCGAGGTGAAGTACGGTGCCAATAGCAGGGTCGATTTTCTGCTGGAGGCGGAAGGCCGCGCCCCCTGCTGGCTGGAAATCAAGAACTGCCACCTGATGCGGACGCCCGGCCTGGCGGAGTTTCCCGATTGTGTGGCGGCGAGGTCGCTGAAGCACTTGCAGGAGTTGGAAGCCATGATTGCCAAGGGCGACCGCGCGGTGGCGATGTTCGTCGTCCAGCGCACCGACTGTGACGGATTCTCAGCTTGCGAGGATCTGGATCCGGCCTTCGCCCGTGGGTTAGCCCATGCAGCCAAGGCCGGTGTTGAGGTATTGATCTACATGTGCGCCGTTGATCCAAACCGAATACACATCACCCGTCGGCTGCCCTGGCTTCGTAGAGTGGGCTCCTACTAAGGCGCGGCAACAACCTTGCGGCGACCAGTCCTATCTGTTTTGCCCTCTCCGCAAGGCTCGGCTGGATTGCCAGACCGGCTTGGATGTCGGCAGCCCCGTCGAGCCCCTTCCGCTGCTTGGCTAGGCCCCGACCATAGAGTGACCAAGCCTGCTTCGGCTGCAGCTTGATCGCCTCGTCATAGTCCGCGATGGCCTCATCCAGGCGACCCAGCCGCAGGTAAACAAGACCGCGACTGTCAAGATAGGCGGAGTTCCGCTTGCCCAGTTTGATCGCCGCGTTGCAGTCCTCAAGCGCAATGTTCAGATCGCGACCCCAGAGCGCCCGTGTCCAACACCGCTCGTTGTAGGATTGAGGTAGTCGATCACTCTTGGGAAACGCGGCAAACCAAGCGTCGTATTCCGCCACAGCTGCCTCATAGTGCTGACTAAACTCGTAGAGCTTGGCGATTGACAAACCGACGTTCTGATCCTGGGGCGCGGCCTGGAGAGCTCCCTTGAAGTCCACTTGGGCGCGCGCCAAGTCATTCTCCGACAGATAGAGCGCACCGCGCGCAATCAATCCAGCCGCCTTGTTCGGATCGAGCTGCAGACCGTGATCTAAGTCCTCCTTGCCCAGCAGCTTCTGGCCCAGCGCCAAACGGACATTGGCCCGGTCATAATAGTGCTGCGCGACAGCCGGTTCTAAGGCGATAGCCTGGGTGAAATCCGCCGCTGCAGAAGCGAAATCCCGGCGTGAGGCAGAGGCCGCACCTCGACGGGAAAGACCCGCAGCATCGAGGGGCGCGGAGTTGACTGACGTTGCTGGAGTTGGAGGGGTCTTTATCTGAGCTTGGGTCTGGGCCGTCTGCGGTTCGCTTCGGTCCAACTTGAATACCGGCCCGCCATTGTAGGTGAAATAAAGCTTGTGCTGGCTGTTGGAGACGAACACCCGGTGTGAGAGAAAGAAATCGGCTCCTAGCAACATGTCGGAGTCCTGCAGATCCACATCACCGATTCGAAGTCGCGTGTTTGTTATCTGCTCGTCCCCAATGGTGAAATTGGCGACCGGCGATACCCAGGACTCGATCATCCGTTTGCCAAACCCGAAACCCAGCCCGCCCGGCTGAACATCCTCGGCGTGCAGCTGAATGCCCACCTTCTCGGCCACCGAGCGCTTGAGCACCGAGGTCGAAGCGCCTGTGTCGAACAACACATTTATTGCCTTGCCGTTGACCCAAGCCTTTGAGGTATTGCTGCGATGCTCAAAGCTCAGGGGTTCGATAGGCAATATCGAGGCACCCTTGGGCCCCGCCCAGTAGGCCAACATGGCCTTGCCGCAGTCCTTCGGTTTGAACAGCCGGATCACGCCATTGGCGAAATCATATTCGACATCCGCCAGGGCCAGAATGTTTTGCCCCAGAAACCCGGCCAGCTCTGTGGAAAACTCCCGGCCCCCGACAAGGAACTCGACCTTATGCAACGGTATCCCGGCCAGATCGAAATCCTTGGCGACATAAACCTGCAATGAAACCGAACCATTGACCCCTTTGGCGGTCAGTCCAAACGGCGTCATCCCCTGGGTCATGCCGTGACGGGTCGCCGCCGCTTGCGAAATGATGCTGTAGAAGGCTCCACTATCTGCAACCATCTTGGTCGCGATACCGTTGATCTTCACCGGAATGGTCGGTGACATGCCTTCCATGGTGACCGGCAGTTCCGCGATGCCCTGCAGCGCGCACTTCTTCGGCTCCGCTGCCCAAACTGAAAATGTGCTCGCTAGGGCCAAGCACAGGGTGAGGCAAAAGTTTGAGACTCTACTCATAGCTATATTATGCACATCCCTCTCCTCCTGGGAAAGAGGGGGATCGACCGGTGCGCGCGTTGAGATTTTGTGATAAGATTGCCAGATTAGCCCCGACACCATCACCCTATCGCGCCCTATCCCTTGTCGTGACGCCCTCTAGGAACCACCGATGTCCATGACCGACGTGCTGGAAGCCGAACACCGCACTGGCGCGATCAAGCTCCACGGGCCTGAGGGCTTCGCCGGCATGCGCGTCGCCGGTAAGCTGGCCGCCGATTGCCTGGATATGCTCGAACCCCACGTGCAACCCGGCGCCGTCACCGATGACCTGGACCGCATGGCGCGTGAGTTCATCCTCGACCACCACGCCCTACCCGCCTGCCTTGGTTATCGCGGCTATACCAAGACCGTCTGCATCTCGGTCAATCACGTCGTCTGTCACGGCATCCCGTCTGAGCGTGCCCTGCGCGAGGGCGACATCGCCAATATCGACGTCACCGTCATCGTCGACGGCTGGCACGGCGACCACAGCCGGATGTACGGGGTCGGCCCCGTCGCGCCGCGCGCCAAACGGCTGATCGACGTCACCTATGAGGCGATGCAGCGCGGCTTAGACGCCGTAAAGCCGGGTGCTACCACCGGCGACATCGGCTATGCCATCCAGCACTATGTTGAGGCCCAACGCTGTTCGGTGGTCCGCGACTTCTGCGGCCATGGCCTAGGCCGCATCTTCCACGACGCGCCGAACATCCTGCATTTCGGCCAACGCGGCGCGGGTGAAGTGCTGAAACCCGGCATGTTCTTCACCATCGAGCCGATGGTCAACCTAGGCAAACACCAGGTGAAACTGCTGGCCGACGGCTGGACCGCCGTCACCCGCGACAAATCCCTCTCGGCCCAGTGCGAGCACTCGGTGGGCGTGACCGAGACCGGCTATGAGGTGTTCACGGCATCGGAGCGGTTTAAGCCGCCGGTGGTGGTCTAAGCGCCCCAACCGTGAAGGCGTCGGCGGCCAGCCTGCGGGCGTAGTCAGCTAGGTCCTTGGGCCATGCGGGGGTGGCTGCGTCAAACCCGTCAACGTCACCGGCGAACAGGGCCCGCGTCGCCTCTTCAAAACCCGGCAGGTCCCCGGCGACCATGGTCATGAAGTTGTAGGCGCCAGCCTTGGCGCGACGATCAGCGCCCTCGCCGCTTCGCCGGGCAGCATCGATCAACCTGCGCAGGGTCGAGGCTGGCCCACCCGGTTGCGCCGCAAGCCAGGCCACGTGCCGCGGTAGGAGGGCGAAACCCACAGTGATCGCCGCCCCCCCTGCGACGGCGGCGCGAGGGCTCAAAGCCGCCTGCCGCTCCGCCGCCGTATTAAGCTTGATCAGTTCGCCCGTCGCGTCGTCGAACACCACGGCGTCTTTTGGCAAGCCCTGTAAGACTTGGTCAAGAAACCCTGAGGCGAGACAGCGATTGGCACGGAATGCAGTGAAGGTCTTTTCCATCACCAATTTTTATCCGGATATAATCAGGAGTCAATATTATCCGGGTATAATAAAAGCGATCGGCGGCGCGGTGGCCGACTACGCCCCCACCATCTCCGCTAGCTTGAGCGCCGTGTTCCAATTCCGCGCTGTGCCCGGCGAGCCCAACGCCCGCTCGATCAACTTCGGCGTCAGCTTGGTTAGCCCCATACCGTTGGGATTATAGGCATAGGCGCAGCGACCATAGCTGCCGACCAACTCTGCGTCCTTGGCACCCGCCATCTGATCCTCCGAGCCACCCGGAGTTGGTAAGGCCTTCAGCGGATTGACCGCAATACGG
>JANLPK010000072.1:0-2008 GCA_031367205.1 Alphaproteobacteria bacterium | reverse complement strand
GTGGGCCCAGGTGACACCGGAGGCCGGATTTACCGCCAATGAGGCTCAGCTCGGCGCTGCAAAGATGACCCTTGATGAACTGGCGGTGTGGGCCAAACCGTTGCATGATCTTCGCGGTGCCCAAGCCAAATAGCCGGAGACTAAGCCATGAGTAAGATTGAGGGCGGTTGCGCCTGTGGAGCCATTCGGTTTGAAATCGAGGGGCCGCTGATGGGATCTGGTGCCTGCCATTGCCGGGCCTGCCAGTATGCGTCTGGCGGGGCACCGGCTTATCTTGGGATTGCGCCGAGTACAGGCTTCAAGGTGACCAAGGGCACACCCAAACGCTATGTCAGCCAGGGTGATAGCGGCGGCGATGTCGTGCGTAACTTCTGCCCCGATTGCGGGACGTCCCTGTTCTCTGAACTGGCCAATAGCCCGATTACACCGGTGAAGCTGGGTGCGCTTGATGATCCCTCTGGCTACGCACCGGGCATGCACTTCTACGTGTCGGAGGCCCAGCCCTGGCACCACATCACGCCGGGCGTGCCGGCCTTTCCGAAAGCGCCGGGATGAGGCCGATGGGGCTGCTCGCGCGGCTGATCCGGTGGGCCCTGGTCACTTGGTTCAAGTTTCAGGGTTGGACGGTGGAGGGCACAGCGCCCTCGCCTCGGAAGTTTGTAATCATCGCCGCGCCGCACACCAGCAATTGGGATTTCGTCTATTTCCTGGGAGCCGCCGACGCGCTGAACCTCAATCTCAGCTTTATGGGCAAGCAATCGCTCTTCACTTGGCCTTTTGGGCGGGCGATGCGCGACCTGGGCGGCATTCCTGTGGACCGGTCTCAAAACACCAACGCTGTGGACGCCACCATCGCCGAATTCGCCAAGCGCGATGAATTCATGATCACCATCGCGCCGGAGGGCACGCGCAGCCATTCAGGTAAGTGGAAGACCGGGTTCTACCACATCGCCGTCGGGGCCAAGGTGCCCATGGTGCTGGGCCTGATGGACTATAAGCGCAAGGTTGTGGGCCTGGGGCCAGCGATCATGCCGACCGGCGACTACGAGGCTGACATGGTGGAGTTGGCCAAATTCTACAACGCCTGCACGCCCAAGTTCCCCGAGCGGGCGACGCGGTTGTAGGACGCTGGGCATTTTTTATGCTCGGAGAATTCGGGCAATCCGTCTGCTGGTCCTGATCGCGACTGGGGCCATGACTAGGCAAACAGACCAGGCCGCAGCCCGACGGCTCGCAAGGCTTCCAGGGTCAGATCGAGGCTAGCGCCTTTACCCGACAGTATCCGCCGCACGATCTTTTCGTCGCGCTTTAGGCGGCTGGCCAAGCCGACCTTGCTCAAACCCTGGTCTCTCATAGCCTGGGCGAGCATCCCTCGCGCTGCGATCGCGGGCTCGACCGCCACCTGGTCGAACCAATGGCCTGCCCGGACCTGGGATGGGTCGGGGAAGGGCGTCGCTGGGGGGAATGCCCGACCCAACTCAAGATAACCCTCCAACGCAGCGCTCAGAGCATCGCTGGCATTGTCGATTGCCTCTTGCGCGGTGTCGCCCTGGGTGATGGCCTCTGGAACGTCTGGAAAGGTCACCAGATACTCGCCGGGAGCCTGTTCTTGGACGAAGGCGACATAGGAGAAATGTTGCATGGGAATTCCTATTTCTGGTTCTTAGACAGCCGACTTTGGCAGCCCCAATTGCTTAAGGATGGCCTCGCAAGTGCCGGTCTTGAGCTCGCCCGAGGGAATAACTGTGAACCTCGGTCCGATTGTGATGCGACCGTGACCGCCCTTGCCGTGACGTGGGTCAAAGCGGGGGGCCTCCAGACCGTTGGCCCTGCAGTAAGTGCGCAGAGCGCGGAGGAACTGGTCGCGGTTCACAAGTCGAAGATCGGACATAAGAGTCCGGCAGTCAACCAGAAACGGACTAATTGGTCCGACAATTGCGCCTATTGATAGTATATCTGAACCCGACTTGGTCGGTATTCCGGTGGACCGCACCCACAACACCATCGC
>JANLPK010000060.1:0-2654 GCA_031367205.1 Alphaproteobacteria bacterium | reverse complement strand
GGCATATCCGGATGTGCCGCTACCTCGCGCACCGTCAGCCCCGCCTCGATCAGGGCGCAGATCGCCTGCCCAATCGTCCGGTGATACTGGCTGTCCTTATGCCCCCCGGTGTGATCCATCTTGGGCAGCGGTGGATGGGTGGTGAAGGTGGGGGAGAGCATGGCCTAGATATAGGTCGAACGGTCGGCGTCTAAAAGAACATAGAGGCAACAAAATTACCCCGCCGATCCAAATTCTCTTGCAATTTTGCCCGCCAGTGACAATCTAAATGCCATGGAACTTCCCCCCGGCATTACCCGAAATCGGAAAACGGGCAAGTTGGTGAACGCCCACGGTCGCCTCGTGGCGGGCTTCACCCGTGATGGCGTGGCGATCCTCCAGCCGCCGCGTGGCCCAACCAACTTCACCACCGCTGAGATTCGTCGCACCATCAAAGAGATTCGCGCGGCCAAGACTGCGGGATGAACGCAGACGGCGTCTTCATCAACTGCCCGTTCTCTGCGGACTACGCTGAGAAGTTCAACGCCATAACCTTCACGGTCATTCGCTCCGGCTTCACCCCACGTTGCGCCCGCGAAGCCGATGACGCAGGTGAAATCCGCTTCGAAAAGATCTGTCGCATCATCCGCGACTGCGGCCAGGGTGTACATGATATCTCGAGGACCGAGCCCGACCCACATTCCGGCCTGCCACGCTTCAACATGCCGCTGGAACTTGGCCTCTTCCTAGGTGCCCGCAAGTTTGGGAATTACGGTGCCACTGTATGAAATAGATCTCGCAGTATCGGAGATCTCTCCAGGGAGGCACACCTCTCAACGTTTGTATCCTGCTCCCAACCAATCCTCACACCGCAACCCTTCCACCCGCAGGAACTCGCTCAGGTTCCCGCTTACCAGCACCAGTCCCCGCGACCGCGCGTGCCCTGCGATAAGCAGGTCATAGCCACCGATTATCTGGCCTTTTCGCTCTAGGTCAGCACGAATATCCGCCGCATGCTCAGCCGCGGCAGCGTCAAACGCCAACACCTCCATCCGTCCAGCAAACCGCTCCACTTCGGTGCGATGATGTTGGGGTCGGGCCGATTTCGCCGCCCCGTGCAGCAGCTCGGTTAGCACGATGGTCGAGATGCAAAGTCCATCGCCCTCAAGACTGAACCGCGCATGCAACACTGGGGTTCGGTCCCGGAGCACCGTGACGCATAGGCTGGTGTCCAACAAATAGCGCAGCATCAGAAGCTGTCGCGCTCTTGGGCCTTGGGTTGATCGCGCGGGCCGAGGTCAATGCCAGGGGCCTCGAAGAAATCGTCCCACAGCGCGTCGGACGGCACCACCACGCGGCGGCTTCCATCGCGCAAAACCGTGACCGCCTTCACCCCCTCGGGGAACGCGACCTCTTTGGACAGTCGCAAGGCCTGAGAGCGGTTGGAGAGAAACAGGGTGGTACGGGCCATTGGAAGCCTCCAGGGATATCTACGCTGTATATCCCAATCTGGAGTCTGGATCAAGTCGAGACGAGTCGAGCCATCTCCCGTCCTGAACCTTCTTGAGCTTGGTGTCCTTCGTGGTTCAATGGGGTGTTGCCACCCGGAGCCGGTTTCACGGTTTAAGCTCAGCAAGAATTTGAACCACGGAAAACACGGAATACACGGACAAGAGTGGCCATTCGATGCCTCAGCACCTCGGTCTAAATGCGCGCGTCGCGCGCAGTAAGTCACCCCGAGCACCTCAACCAAACGTCCGTGTATTCCGTGTTTTCCGTGGTTCCAAATCTCCCACCCCAACCCAAACAAAAACCCCTCCGGCGTTTCCACCGAAGGGGTCTTGTCAGCAATCCCTAGAGCATCTGCCCCAGATCAATAACCCTGGATCCGCGCATACCTGTCCCGGTGGAAGCTCTGCGATCCAAACGCCGCTTCACAGGCCCGCGCCCGCTTCAGATAGAAGCCCGCATCGTGGGCATCGGTCATGCCGATGCCGCCGTGCATCTGCACCATTTCGTTGCTGACCACGTGGAAGGTGTCGCCCATCTTGGCCTTGGCCAAGCTGACCAGTTCCGGCACGTCGGGGCTGTCGGCGTCGATGGCCGCCAGGGCAGCCTCGACGGCAGAGCGGGCCAGTTCCAGATCGGTGAACATCTTGGCCGCGCGGTGTTGCAGGGCCTGGAACGAGCCGATCACTTGGCCAAACTGCACGCGCACCTTCAGGTAATCCAAGGTCACCTCGAACGCCTGGACCGCAGCGCCCAACATCTCAGCACAGATCCCGGCCCGCACCCGGTCCAGGGTCTTTTCCAGAACCTCGGCCCCGCCGGTCAGGGGCTCGGCTACGGCACCCTTGAACTCGATATTGGCGGCACCGCGGCTGTCGGCCAGGGCTAGGCGGCTACGGCTGACACCGGCGTCATCGCCGCGCACCAGATAGAGGCCGATGCCGTCCGGGCCCTTGGCCGAGACGATCAACACGTCGGCCTTGAAGCCTTCCAGCACGAAGGATTTCTTGCCGGTGATCTTGCCGCCGGCGTAGCTGGTTTCGACCTTGGTGGGGTTATGGTGCGCGCCTTCGTCAACCGCCAGTGCACCGACCGCCGAGCCGTCAGCGATCTTCGGCAGCCACTCAGACTTCTGCGCATCGGTGCCGCCCAGCACCAGGGCTGAG
>JANLPK010000057.1:0-4782 GCA_031367205.1 Alphaproteobacteria bacterium | reverse complement strand
CGAGTCACCACCACGCCGGGCTTCAGGCTAAGGGTGCGGCGGGGCTTGGGCTCATCGGTCATGGCGAAGTTTTGAGCCCAGCCAGGGCATCGATCAAGGGGAAGAGTGTGGCCCAGGCCCGCGATTTGGGATCGATGAGTTCAAAGTGACCAGCGCCGGGCAAGGTCATGACCTGAACGGTGTCACCCGCCGTCTTGGCCTTAGCGGCGTAGCCCTCACCAAAGGCGGGGGGCACGATGGGGTCAAACTCACCGGAGACCACGACCTGGCGGCGACCTAGGGGCAGCAGGTGGGGTGGCGAGGTGTCGGCATAGGCCTTGGCTCCTCGCCCTTTGAGGTCGACTAGGGCTTCGACGATCGTGGGTCCACCGCAGGCGTCGGGGCCGCTGGCGTGAAAGGCCTCAAGATCGTTGATGCCCGCCAGGGTGACCACAGCGGCGGGCAGTAATGGGTCTTTAGTCCAGAGCGGGCTGGTGTTTGGCAAGCGGCCGCGCGCCGATGCCCATGCCGCCAGATGCCCGCCGGCGGAGTGCCCCATGAAAACAACATGACGGAGGTCCAGGTGATTGGCCTTGGCCAAGCCGCGCACAGCATCAATGCCGGTCGCGATATCCTGAAAGGTGCCGGGATGGGCCCCACCGGAGTGGCCGATGCGCCGGTACTCAATATTCCAGACGGCCCAGCCGTGGGTGGTCAGGGCCTGGGAGAGCGGGGATTGGAGTTCGAGTCCCGGCAAATCAGCCCGCCAACAACCGCCGTGGATCATCACGATCAACGGGTGTCTTCCAGGCGTCTTCGGCAGCCAGAGTTCGCCGAACTGCAGGGGATCAGGAGCATAGGCGATGCGGGTGCCATGTAGGCCCTGGGCACGCCCCAGGATGTCTTGGAAGCTGAGGAGCTTGGGGTTTGCCGCCAATGCCGGAGTTGAAGCGACCATCAGACCCAAGACCGCTGCCAGAATCCGCATCCCGCGCTCCGTCTCGCGATGGTACCACCTCTCGGTCTCGAACCGAGGACCTCTAGATCCACAATCTAGCGCTCTAACCAACTGAGCTAAGGCGGCCTACCACGAAGCAGGGGTTCTAGGCGGGAGCGAGACCGCGATCAAGTCGAGTTCCACCGTAACCCGCCATCGAAAAAGAAAAAAGCCCCAGAGGCGAACCTCCGGGGCTTGGACTTCGATAGCTATCAAAGCTAGTTCTTCGGCACATCCCAACGCAGCGGGATCCGGACGGTACCACCTTCGACAGGCGCGCCATCTTTGGCCAAAGGCCTCATCTTCATCACCTTACTCGCCTTCAAGGTGGCCTCACCAAATCCGTAGTCCGCTGGATCTTCTGAAACCACCGAGCAGTTGGTCAAGGTTCCCTTTGCCGTAACCGTGCACGAGATCGTGGCCCGTCCGGAAACTTCCAATCTCTGCGCTCGATCCGGGAAGTACCGAACCATGTCCTCGTTACTTGGCTTGCGAAGCCAGTCAGGATTGGTGATCACCGAAGGCCTTGGCGGAGCTTCCGGCGCGGGTGCCGGCGGCTTGGGCTGCTCGATCCGCTTTTCAACCGGGGGAACCGGCAGAGGCGGGATCGTTGGCGCATCCATTGGCACATTAACCGGTGGACGCGGCTGCAGCTTTGGCGGCGGCGGCGGTGGCGTGTTCGGCGGCGGCGGAGGTGGCGGCGGCGGTGGCGGCGCGGGCTTGATCAGCGCCACGTCGGTTACGTCGTCCGAGTACTCCTTAAAAACAGAGACGAACTTCTGCTTGTAAAGGATGATGCCGATTATCCCGTGCAGGATGCCTGCCAGAATAAGCGCTATCACGATCCCTCTGTTCGCCTTGGGGGGCGGAGTATCAAAGGGATTGTGGACGCGGTGTGCAATTTCTTCAGCCACGCGCTACCTCGTCTTCTGCTCTGTGCCGACCAGGGCAACGCTGTAGAAGCCGTTGTCCTGCAACATGTTCATCACGCTCATGAAGTCGCCGTAGACGACGTCCTTGTCACCGCGAATGAAGATGCGCTCCTTGGTCGGATTACGCTTGCCACCGAGATTCTTCCGCATGTCGTCGCCCAGGGTTGAGAGATCCGTCGGGAAGTCCCCGATGAAAATCCGTCCCGAGGGTTGGATCGAGATGTAGATCGGCTTGGGCGGGTTGGTACCCGGCTTCGCCACGGCATCGGGGAGTGCGATCTTAACGTTCACACTCGCGAGCGGCGCCGCCACCATGAAGATGATCAGGAGAACCAGCATAACGTCCACGAAGGGCGTCACATTGATTTCACTGTTCTGCTCCACCGCGTACCTGCCACCCCCAGATCCTGAGAGTTTGGCACCCATCGGAGTTAGGCCCCTTTATCGAGCTGCCGGGACAGGGTGTTCATCAATTCTGCAACGAAACCCTCCGTGCGCGCACCGAAGCTGGAAACGCGGGTCTGGAAGTAGTTGTAGAAAATAACCGCCGGAATAGCGGTGAACAGACCAATACCCGTGGCCAACAGCGCTTCGGCGATGCCGGGGGCGACGACGGCCAGGTTGGTTGTGTTGGTGTTCGCAATACCGATGAACGAGGTCATGATCCCGTAAACCGTTCCGAACAGACCGATGAACGGACCACCTGAACCCACCGAAGCGAGGAACTGCATGCCCGACGCTAGGCGCGTCCCCAACGAGGCCTGCACGGCACCCACGGCCGCTTCAGCGCGGTGTAGGGTCGTTTCACGGTGTTCGCCGTTGACCTTCAAGCCGGCCTGGCGGGAAAGTTCCATTTCTTGGCTTGCCGCAGCGGCCATGTCGGCCAGTGGGTTGCCTTCGAATTCCTCAGACATGGCGATCCGACCAATGTCTGCGGAAGATTTTGCCCCGCGGAAAGCTTCCACAAAACTGTTGGAGACACGTCCAAGGGCGTTGAACTCGATAATCTTGGTGACCAGGATGGTCCAAGAGAAGATCGAGGACAGCAGCAAGCCGATCATAACGATCTTCACGACGAGGCCGGCATCCAGCGCCATTTGAACAACGCTGAGCTTGCCGGCGTTCTTCATTTGCGGTGGAGCAACTTCGTCAACAGGAGCGGCAGCCGGAGCCGCGGCCACATCGGCAGCTGGGGCTGCTGCGTCCGCGGCGGCCGGAGCGGCAGCTGGGGCGGCGTCAGCGGCAGGGGCCTGCGCAAAGGCAGGCACACTCGTCATGAGCGCAATAGCGCCGATCAGAGCGATGAAAGGGGTCATTCGTTTGTTATCGAGCATCTGTCGCCAGTTCCTGGTTGGTCTGCACGTTGTGACCTGGAAGGTCGTCGCGCGAGAGCGTCTCCACCCTTGTTGATTTTACCCGCCGTCCCGCTCGATTTCCATCGACCGCGACAACGGAGCCGCTTTGTTTGTCGTCACCCTTGGCCTGACCCAACCTAGAGGCGGGAGCAAATCCTTGGGAAGACTGCGAACCACCGCCCCCAAAACGGAGGCAGAAATTCTTACCGCTAAGTTAGACGTGCGGCAGGGGTCCTTTGGCAACACCTTTTGCACCGGTCAAGGGGGCAGGCTTTGCCCCATTTCGGGGCGATCACGGCGAGGGGGGCAAATTTATTGCGTCGCACAACAATATATTGGGAATTCATATAGATGAAATCCCAGCGCAACGTCAATATTTATTGCATTGCAGCAATTCAGATTGAGGCGGAGAACTTTGGAAATTCTCCTCCATGAAGCGCGAAGGCACCCGGGTGCTGGAAAAACGGGCGTCGCAAATCCTTAACAGTTCACGTGGCGACGAGGTCGACCGTCGTCAAGGACGGGCAAAGACCCAATGCGTCGTGCTGATCACCAAACATCGATGAACCTTGGCCGACGCCTTTCGCCGGCGGCAGGGACAGGACAGGACTTCATGCCTCGAACGAGCCAACTGCGGGTCTCGTAGGGGTCGATGACCGCATCGATCTCCAAGACCTCAGCGACGGTGAGTGCTGTGCCCTGTTGATACATCCGCGCCAAGCGGGTCTCAAACAGAGCCTGGCGAGCGACCGGGTCACGCTCGGCCTCAAGTTCCTTGCGATAGCCAAGACGCACGGCACCCTCCAGGCCCATGGGACCGAACTCAGCCGTGGGCCAGGCCAACATCATCGCGGCTGCCGAGAAGTCGCCTCCGGCCATGGCCTGGGCGCCCAGTCCGTAGCCCTTGCGCAGCACAACAGTGAAAAGTGGGACCGATAAGCTCCCGGCGGTGACGAACATCCGAGAGCCCCGGCGCACCGCAGCGGTCTTCTCGCTATCTGGACCCACCATGAAACCGGGCGTGTCGCAAAGGGAGAGTATGGGCACACCAAAGGCATCGCAGAGCTGCATGAAGCGAGCCGCCTTTTCGGCACCGTCACCATCGATTGCACCACCGAGCAATCTCGGATCATTGGCGATCAACCCCATTGGGCGACCTTCGATCCGTAGAAATCCCGTAACCATCCCCGCGCCATAGCCGCCGCGCAGCTCGATCCAGGAACCCACATCGGCCATGGTCTCAATGACCGCGCGCACATCATAGACGCGGACCCGGTTCTCAGGAATCAGGTGACGCAGCTTACGTTGGTCGGGGCAGGTCCAGGCCTTGATTGACCCCTGAAAGATCGAGAGCAACTGTTTGGTCGCGACCACAGCAGCCGCCTCGTCCTCCACGAGAAGGTCGAGCACGCCATTGGCCCACTGCACCTCAGAGGGCCCGATTTCGTCCGGCGTGAACACGCCAAGCCCTCCGCCTTCGACCATCGCCGGGCCGCCGAGTCCGATGTTGGAATAGCGC
>JANLPK010000054.1:0-4690 GCA_031367205.1 Alphaproteobacteria bacterium | reverse complement strand
ACCCTGCCGTCCTTCAAGGTGCCCCGCAGCCTGGATTTCGTCACCGATTTGCCCCGCTCCGAGGCGGGCAAGATCCAACGCAACAAGGTCCGCGCGCCTTACTGGGAAGGCCGGACGCGGCAGATCTAATCTGGGGTTAGGCGGAAACCTTGCGAAAACAAGCGTGTTTGGCACTGGGCGGCGACGCGTGTCATTTAGCGCGCCGCTTCTGAGCCTGAGATCCTGCCCATGCCGATTCCATTTATCGACCTGCAAGCCCAACGCGCCCGCCTGGGTCAGCCCCTAGAGGACGCGATCCTCAAGGTGGTGCGGTCCGGGGCCTACATCATGGGTCCGGAGATCGCGCAGTTGGAGCGCGAGCTGGGTGTGTTCGGCGAGGCACCCTTCGTACTCACCTGCGGGTCGGGCACTGAGGCGCTGCAGCTGCCGCTGATGGCCTGGGGGATTGGACCCGGCGATGCGGTGTTCTGCCCGTCCTTCACCTTTGCCGCGACGGCCGAAGTCATGCCGCTGGTCGGGGCCAGCCCTGTCTTTGTCGATATCCGGCCCGACACGTTCAATATGGACCCCGTCAAGCTGGACGCCGCAATTGTAGCGGTGAAGGCCAAGGGCCAATTGACGCCGAAAGCCATCATTGCCGTGGACCTGTTCGGGCAACCTGCCGACTATCCGGCCATCGCGGCGGTGGCGCGTAAGCATGGTTTGAAGCTGATCGCCGACTCCGCCCAGGGGTTTGGCTGCACTCTGGACGGCCTGCACCCGATCCACTGGGCTGACGTCACCACCACGAGCTTCTTCCCGGCCAAGCCGCTGGGCTGCTACGGCGACGGCGGTGCTATCCTCTCCAAGGATGAGGCGTTCCACGATCTGCTGGTCAGCCTGCGGGTGCATGGCCAGGCCGTGAAGTCCGACACCGTCGGCAAGACCTTCGACCATGACCCGAAGTATCTGAATATGCGCATCGGCATGAACAGCCGGATGGACACGATCCAAGCGGCGGTCCTGCTGCAAAAGTTGACGATTTTCGCTGACGAGATCGCGGCGCGGAACCGGGTGGCCAATCGCTATGCGGCGGGGCTTTCTGACGTGGTCACCGTCCCCAAGGTGATCGACGGCGGGGTCAGCGTTTGGGCGCAATACACCATCGAGACGGCCGACCGCGATGGTCTGGTGGCGCACATGAAAGAGGCTCAGATCCCCACCGCCGTCTATTACCCGATTCCGATCCACAAGCAGGGCGTCTATTCCAGCTATCCTGCGCCGGGTGGTTTGCCGGTGACGGAGGCCAAGGCGCTCAGCGTCATGAGCCTGCCCATGCACCCCTACCTCACCCCCGACCACCAGGATCAGGTGATCGCGGCGATCCGGGCCTATGTGAAGCGGAACGGCTAGCCCTTGCCCTGGAGTCAAATCCGAGCGCAATTGCACGCGACGTGAACGAGAGGGAGTTTCGTCATGGATGGTATCGGTTCGGGTCACGCCTTGGCGCTGTGGACAGGCCTGCACCTGATCCTCTTGCTCACCCTGTCCTTGCTGGTGGTGCGTCAGCGGCAGAAGCACAAGATCGCCTTTGGTGATGAGGGTGTGCCCGAACTCGCGCAATCTGTTCGCGCCTTCGGCAATGCCACCGAATATGTGCCCGCAGCCCTGGTCGGCCTCGCCGCCTTGGCGGTTGCAGGGGCACCACCCTTGGCCATCCACTTGGCAGGTGTGACCCTGTTCCTTGGCCGCGTGATCCATGCCTTTGGCCTGTCAACAAGCGGCGGAACCTCATTCGCTCGTGCGATCGGCATCGTGCTCACCTGGGCGGCCTACGTATTCTTAGCAGCTGCCCTCTTGTTCTACGCTCTACCATAGGGTTTTCTTGCCCCAGTCAGGGAGATAGAGTCATGGGTTGGTTGAGAACCGGTTCGGTCATTTGTTTGGCAGCTGTTGGGGCCGGCGCGGCGTTCGCGCAGCCCAAGCCCGCCCCGAAACCTGCTGTCAAGCAGGTCGTTAATGGACCGGTCGCCACCTATTGGATGAGTGCCCAAACCTCGTCCGGGTTCGGAGCCGGCATGATGGGCGGCAAGAAGCCCTCCATGGGGGCCATGATGAGCATGATGACCGGCGGGGGCGGTGGTGCACAGCATAGCCTGATCTTGCAGCTCGGCTCGTCTCGCAAGCCGACCGGCGCGCCGCAGGCCGAGCATCTTCCCCCGCAAGGCCTCGGGGTCGGGACAAGTCTTCCCCTGCTGACACCTACGGCCGAACCCACTCAGCGGACCGAAGAAGCGCCCTCCATGCCTAAGGAGTATCAACGCCCCAAGGGTCGAATGCTGATCTTCTGGGGTTGTGGTGACCACGCACGTCCGGGCCAGCCGGTGGTGATCGATTTCGCCCAGATGGCGGCGGGTAAGGTCCCGCCAGGACTGGCGGCTCTGGGTCAGAATCTTGCCATCACCCCAATGCAACCCCCGTCACCGGGCCGTAACGCCACCTACGGCGAGTGGCCAAACGCCAAGACCCGAACCCCAGTGCCGGGCCAAGGCTCCCTCGTGGGTTCTCACACCATCAAGGGCAACTACTCGCCGGACATAGCCTTTGCACTGTCGCCGTCTCAGGATTTCCTGGCACCCCTACAGCTGACCACAAATGCCGTCGGTCCCATGGGATCGGCTCTGTTGGCCTGGAACGCTGTGCCCGGGGCGCAGGCCTATCTGGCCAGCGCCATCGGCGGCGGTGAGGCTGGCGGCGGTCAGGTCGACATGGTCCTCTGGACTTCCAGTGAGGTGCAAGCCTCGGCCTTTGGCCTCACCGACTTTCTCAGCAATGCCGATCTGAACCGTCTAGTGACCTCCAAGGCTCTGCTCTCACCAGCAACCACCCGCTGCGCTGTGCCTAAGGAGGTGATGGCCGCCGCACCTCACGCCCTCGTCCAGCTCAGCGCATATGGTGGCGAGACCAACCTCTCCTATCCTGCCCGTCCCGCCGACCCGCGCACGCCCTGGAACATCGATTGGTCCGTGAAGGTGCGCTACAAATCCCAGACCGGAGCTATCGTGGGCATGGAGATGCCGGGAATGGATGCAGGCCGGTCTGGTCAACCCCAGCGACCTGGCCAACCCCCGCCACCGCGCCCCAGCATTGGCGGGTCAATCCTGCGCGGTGTCTTGGCGGGCAAGATACCAGGAACCTGATGTTTCGATGCCGGATCGGGGGTTGCGCTTTGGAACCGTCGCGACTAGGTTCCGCGCCCTCGCCGTAAGGCAATGCGCGCCCGTAGCTCAGCTGGATAGAGCATCAGACTACGAATCTGAGGGTCGGACGTTCGAATCGTTCCGGGCGCGCCACTTTCCTTTGAGATCCCAATAGGATGACCGCATGGCCAGTGCGCTGATCGATATCAATCAGGTGGGTCAGGCGGGCATGGACGCCATGGGCCGCGGGGACGCTGTGCTGGCACGCACCCAGTTTCAGTTGATCATCGACGCCGGTCAGGCCGACGCCCAGGTCTGGTTGGCCATGGTTCTGGCCTGCCAGGCACAGGGAGACGCCGTCGCCTTCGAACAGGCTGTGGATCAGGTCTTGGCTCAAGACCCGCGAAATTTGCGGGCGGCGCTGATGAAGGCTGACAGCTTGGCGGCGCGTGGCGACAAGCGCGGTGCCATCAGCTTCTACGCCCTGGTCAGCGGTCTGTCACCGGACGACTTGACCCGATTACCGCCGCAGATGATCGGCGAAATCACCCGCGCTCGCGCAATCCTTGAGGCGCTGAACGTTGGAATTTATGACGATTTGCGGGCAGGCCTCGTGTCCAGAGGTTATCAACCGGACGGATCGAGCCCGCGTTTCGACGAGGCCTTGGCCCTGCTGTCCGGCGAGAAGCAGCGCTATGTCTCAACGCCGCGCTCATTCTTCTTTCCCGGCCTAGCCAATATCCAGTTCTTCCCTCGTCAGATGTTCCCGTGGATCGAGGCGCTCGAAGCCGCCACCGACGACATCACCGCTGAGCTGATGGGGTTGATGCAGGGCGAAAATGTCTTCGCCCCCTATATCGAGGCTGAGACCAACCGTCCGACCAATACCGCCGATCCGATGTTGAACAATACCGATTGGAGCGCCTGTTACCTCTGGAGAGGTGGGGCGGTGGTGCCGCAGATCGCCGCCCGCTGCCCTAACACCATGGCTGCCCTGAAGCATCTACCCTTGGAGCAGGTGGCCGGTCGCGCACCCTTCGTATTGTTCTCCAAGCTGGCCCCCGGGGCGCGGATTGAGCCGCACACCGGGTTCCATAACACCCGTCTCGTCTGCCACCTGCCGCTGATCGTGCCGCCTGGCTGCGTACTCCGGGTCGGGAATGAGACCCGGGAATGGGTGAGGGGCAAGGTTTGGGCCTTCGACGACACCATCGAGCACGAGGCTCACAATGCCAGCGGTGAGACTCGCGTGGTGCTGATCTTCAATGTCTGGAGGCCGGAGCTGACAATGGAAGAGCGGGGGCTGGTGGCGAGCCTGATGGAGGGGATAGATCGGCTGTAGGCTGGAAATGTTCTTTATGTGTTCTTGGCTCATGAAAGTGGCAATGAAAGTATCAGACGCTGACATTCAATTCCCGGCCCTAGGCTTCACGACCGATCAGGAAATGTGGGGTTTCACCGAACGGCGAGGATCAGGATCGAGCCTGCCTTTCATATGAGGTCGCTTCTAA
>JANLPK010000041.1:0-8517 GCA_031367205.1 Alphaproteobacteria bacterium | reverse complement strand
GACCGGCATTGTCGGGCGTTCCACCGGACGCTGAGCCGCCATGCGTTGCTCTACACGGAGATGGTGACAACCGGGGCGGTGCTGCATGGGGATCGGGAGAGGTTGCTGGGGTTTGATGACCTGGAGCATCCGGTGGCGTTGCAACTGGGTGGGTCTGATCCGTCTGAATTGGCGGCGGCGGCGGCGATCGGCGCGGACCTGGGCTATGGCGAGATCAATCTGAATGTAGGGTGCCCGTCGGACCGGGTGCAGTCGGGGCGGTTTGGGGCTTGCTTGATGCGCGAGCCGCAGCTGGTGGCCGAATGCATGGCCGCGATTGGGGCGGCGGTGAGCATTCCGGCGACGGTGAAGTGTCGCATCGGGGTGGATGATCAGGAGCCGGAGCTGAGCCTGTTCGAGCTGGTGGATGCGTGCGCTTCCGCTGGGGTGACGCAGTTCATCGTGCATGCGCGCAAGGCGCTGCTGAAAGGGTTATCGCCCAAGGAGAACCGCGATGTGCCGCCGTTGAATTATCCGCTGGTCTGGCGATTGAAGGCCGAGCGGCCGATGCTGAGCATCGCTATCAATGGCGGGATCGGGTCGCTGGATGAGGTGGAGACGCACCTGGAGCATATGGACGGGGTGATGTTGGGGCGGGCCGCCTATCACACGCCAGCGATCCTCGGGCAGGTGGATCGGCGGATATTCGGGGTGGGCGAGGATATCGATCCGTTTGATGCGGTGGAGCGTTACCGACCCTATGTGGCGCGGCAGCTGGCGATTGGGGTTCACTTCGCGGCCATGGGGCGGCACATGTTGGGGCTGTTCCACGGGCGTCCCGGTGCGCGGACTTGGCGGCGGATATTGACCGTTGAGGGAGTGAAGACCGGGGCGGGCTTAGAGGTCCTAGACGCAGCCTTGGCTGCGGTATCAGGGGCGCAGGATGAGCGCGTTGCGCGTCGCTTCGAAGCGGGAGAGGCGGCCTAGATACGTCATGCCGAGCAGCGAAGTGTCGAGGCCCTTGTCGAGGACCAAGGCATCGACATCGGCGACCCTGGCACCGGAAACCGATATGGAAGTCAGCTTGACGGCAGCAGCGTGGGCCTCACCGTTGGCGGTCATGACTTTATAGGCATAGTTCAGTCGCGCAGGGTCAAAGCCCAAGCGCTGGGCGTCTGACGGGGTTAGGGCGACGGCGCTGGCCCCGGTGTCGACAAGAAACCGCACGCGGCTGCCATTGACGTCGGCCTCGGCCCAGAAGTGGCCGTCGGCGGATTTCGCGATGGAGGCGGCACCGGCATCGTCTGGAACTTCAAGTCGCGCAAGCTCAGTCGGAGCGGTCAGAGGCACCGCACGGGTCGCCGGACTGAAGGAGGCCACGGCCTGAGCCGCACCGACCGCGGAAACCGCGCCCACCAGGGCCAAGACGGCCAATCTGAGCATTTCGACACCCCGCCCATCGGCGACTGCGACCGTTCTCGGCCTTGTTGAGGGGAGAGCTTAGGACCGATGGGTTGTTAAGCCGTGAACGCGGAGCTTGGTCAGAACATCGCCAGTTTTTCAGGCGAGATCAGACTGCGTCGTCCAGGGAGTTCGAGGATGATTTCGTCTCGGCGTTCAGGTGAGAGCTTGGTCCACCCGGCCACTTCGGACAGTTTGCGGTAGCAACCCAGGCAGAAGCCGCTTTGGCCATCGACGACGCAAACCTTGATGCAGGGGGTCTTGATCGAGGCCGGAGGTGTGTTGGGCGGGGTGCTCATGAGGGAATAGCGTAGGTGACTGTGGCCTGGGCGGCTAGTCGTTCGCGGCTCTCGGTCCAGATTTTGATGTCGCAAACGGCGATGCGACGACCTAGGCGAAGCATGGTGCCCTCGGCGTAGATGTCGCCGGGCTTGGCCCCGCGCAGAAAGTTCATGGTGAGCGAGCTGGTGACCGCCATCAGTTGCTCACCGATATGGGCCAGAACCAGGGTGTAGGCGGTGAGGTCGGCAATCTCCATCAAGACCGGCCCTGATATGACTCCACCGGGCCGCAGCGTGCGGTCGCCGCCATAGGGCCGCACCACGAGCACGCGTCCCGGCCCCACCTCTTGCGCCAAGGCCAGGGTGGCCGGGTCGGCCAAGGGGAACGCTTTTTGCAACAGAGCGTTGACGCCGTCTTTGTCGAGTTGGGGGACTTGAGACATGTCCCTCCATAACCGGTGAGGAGACAGTTGCGAAGTGCGCCATCCATCGCCATTCTAGAGATCTAGTCCAAGGGGTTGGGGACGTTGAGCGAAGACAAGTCGGCACTTTTGAGGTCGTTGAGTATCGACCGATCCCGAGACCCGGATGAGGAACGCGGCGGTGGCCCAGGCCCAATCGTCATGGCGGCGATCATTCTTGGCAGTTTGGCGGTGGGAGGTGGTGTCGGTTGGACGCTCAAACCGGCTGCAAAATCCAAACCCGCGGCGGTCGAGGCGGCAGCTCAGAGCGCAACAAAGGTCGTGCAGCCCGCCGGTGGATTGACGGCCTCAGGATATGTGGTGGCCAGGACGCGGGCGACCGTGGCAGCTGAAGTTACCGGTCGGGTTGTCGAGGTGCGGGTGGAAGAGGGTCAAGCGGTTCGCGCCGGCCAGGTGTTGGCGGTCTTGGACGGTTCGCTGGCGACTGTGGACGCGGCCTCCACCCAGGCGAGGGCTAATTCCGCCCAGGCCGCGTTGAATTCGGCGCAGGTCCAATATGCTCAGGCCCAGCGTGATTTGGCGCGGGCTCAGTCGCTGGCCAAGACCGGCTATATCAGCGACGCCAACCTGCAGGGTTTCATGCTGAAGGCCAAGGTGGCGGCAGCACAGGAGGATTTGTCGCGGGCGCAATTGGTGGCGGCGAGGTCCGATTCCAACCGCACCCAGGTGCAGCTCAGCAAGTATGAGATCCGGGCACCGTTCACGGGGATCGTCATAGATAAGGCGGCGCAGCCTGGTGAGATCATCTCGCCACTCTCGGCGGGCGGCGGCTTTACCCGAACGGGCATCTGCACCATCGTCGACATGGACAGCCTGGAGATCGAGGTAGACGTGAACGAGGCCTATATCGGCCGGGTCTCCGCCGGCCAGAAGGTGGAGGCGGTGATGGATGCCTATCCCGATACCATTCTTCCGGCTCACGTGATCGCCAAGATACCTACCGCCAGTCGAGACAAGGCCACGGTGCGGGTGCGCATCGGGTTTGACTCTAAGGACATTCGCATTCTTCCGGAAATGGCCGTCAAGGTGACGTTCCGCGAGACCCGAAACTAGCATTCCGATTTAGGACATCGCCATGAGCGCTCTCATTCAGCTGAAGAACGTCGTCAAACACTACAAGCGTGGCAAGGAGGGCATCGCAAT
The DNA here is from genome assembly GCA_031367205.1 of Alphaproteobacteria bacterium. Taxonomy (GTDB): domain Bacteria; phylum Pseudomonadota; class Alphaproteobacteria; order Caulobacterales; family Caulobacteraceae; genus Phenylobacterium. The sequence continues at coordinate 5,171 of JANLPK010000041.1, read as the reverse complement.
TTTTGATGGCCTGACCATGGAGATTGAGAAGGGCGATTTCGTTGCGATCATGGGTCCGTCAGGCTCAGGTAAGACGACCCTGCTCAACCTGTTGGGCGGGACGGACCGCTGCGACGGGGGAGAGATCAGTTTCGACGGTGAGCGGATCGATGGTTATTCCGAGGGCAAGCTTGCGGCCTGGCGGGCGCGGAATGTGGGCTTCATTTTCCAATTCTATAATCTGATGCCGGTGCTGACGGCGGCGCAGAATGTGGAATTGCCGCTGATGCTGACCTCGCTGTCGGCCAAGAAGCGCCGGGAGAATGTCGAGACGGCACTGCGGATTGTCGAACTTTCTGACCGCGCCAAACACAAGCCCAAGGAACTGTCCGGTGGCCAGCAGCAGCGGGTGGCGATTGCGCGGGCCATTGTGTCTGACCCCAAGCTGTTGCTGTGCGACGAGCCGACCGGTGATCTGGATCGCACTACAGCCAATGACATCTTGCGCACCCTGCAGCAGCTGAACAAGGAAATGGGTAAGACTATTGTGATGGTCACCCACGACCCCGAAGCCGCCCGTTTCGCAACGCGGACCCTGCACTTGGATAAGGGCAGTTTCGCCGAGATGACCGCATGAACGACTTCGATCTCATACGCAAAAACCTGTTTCGCAAGCCGCTGCGGACCGTGCTGCTGACCGTCTCAATCTTCATGGCGTTTCTGATTTTCGGGATGCTGACCAGCTTAAATGTTGCACTGAACCAAGCCACGGAGACGGGGACCTCGGCTGATCGGCTCATTGTTTCCAACAAGATCAATTTCACCCAACCGATGCCGATTGCCTATGTGAACCGGATCGCGGCCATTCCGGGCGTGACGGGCGTCACGCATCAGAGCTGGTTCGGGGCCTATTATCAGGACCAACGAAAAAGTCGCTTCGTTGGCTTCTCTGTGGACCCTGAGACCTACCGGGACCTCTATGCACGGGACACGCGGCTGACCGACGCGGAATGGAAGAGTTTCATCGCCGAGCGCACGGGCGTGATTGTCGGCAAGGCTCTGGCAGATCAGTACGGTTGGAAGGTCGGACAAACCGTGCCGATCAGCTCCAACATCTACTCAAAGCCGGATGGCCGTCGCAGTTGGGACATGAAGATCAGTGGTATCTTCACAGGTGCCAAACCGACGGATTCCACGACGGCGCTCTATTTCCACTATGACTATATCAACGAGACGACGACGTTTGGACGCGACCAGATCGGCAATGTGTCCGTGCGGACCGCCTCGCCGGACCTGAACGACAAGATCGCCAAGGCCATCGACGCCACCTTTGCGAACTCGCCGGCTGAAACCTCGACGGTGGACGAGAAAACCTTTGCCCGGGCGTTCTTGAAACAGGCCGGTGATCTCAATTTCATCGTCAGTATGGTGGTGGCGGCGGCCTTTGCCGCAATCTTGATGATCGTCAGCACAACCTTGGTGTCGGCCATGCGAGAGCGGACCAAGGAGATTGGGGTCATGAAGACCCTTGGTTTCTCAAGCCCACGGGTGTTGCGCATGGTGCTGGGCGAAGCGTTGCTGCTGTCGACCCTGGGCGCGGTCTTGGGCCTGGGCGTGTCCGCCTTTGTGCTGAAGGGACTGGCGAAGTCTCCGGCGGGAACCCAGTTCGGCGATCTGTCCTTGCCACCCCTGGTTGCGGTGGCCGGATTGCTAATGGCGCTGACACTTGGCTTGCTGACGGGTGCGATACCGGCGATCTCGGCTTTGCGCATGAGCATCGTTGATGCTCTCAATCGGCGGTAGGGAGACTTGCTATGGGTTTGATGAGTCAAACGAGGTCGGTGATCGCGATGAATGTGCGATCAATCCCACAGCGCCTCTGGATGTCATTGGCGACCGTCGTATCCATCGCCTTGGTCGTGGCCGTGTTGCTGGGCTTCTTGTCGCTGGCCAATGGCTTCAACCAAACCCTGAAGGGGTCGGGGGCACCGGATGTGGCCATTGTCCTGCGCGAAGGCTCCGAAGCCGAGCTGAACAGCACGTTGTCGCGGGATCAGGTGGATTTGCTGGCTCAGGGTCCCGGGATTCGGGCAGGCCCGGACGGCCGCCCTCTGATCTCGGCGGAGCTGATGCTGGTGGTGGACGGGATCAAGAAGTCGACCGGGACCAAGGCCAATATGCCGCTGCGCGGGATAGGGCCGAATGGATTGTTGGTGCGCAAGCAGGCCAAGATCCGTGAGGGTCGGATGTTCTCACCGGGGTCCAACGAGATCGTCGTGGGAGCGGGGCTGCTGCGCGAGTTCGAAGGTTTTGAGATGGGTAAGGCCATCCGGTTTGGGGCCCAGAATTGGCGTGTCGTCGGGGTGTTTGAGGCGCCGGGGACGGTGTTTGAGTCTGAGCTATGGGCTGATGCCCCGGTGGTGCAGAGCCTGTTTAATCGCGGCACCTCGTTCCAGACTGCGCGGGTGGTGTTGACCAGCCCGGCGGCGATGCCGACCTTTGTGGCCTTTGCGAAGACCGAGCCGCGACTGCAGCTCAAGGCTCAGAGCGAGCAAGCCTATTTCGCGGCCCAGGCCGAGCGGTCGGGTCTGTTGATCAAGTATTTCGGCTGGCCGCTGGGGATCATGATGGCGATTGGTGCCCTGGCCGGAGCGTTGAACACCATGTACGCGTCGGTCTCCAATCGGGCTGCGGAGATCGCGACGTTGCGGGTGATCGGATTCTCCGGGTTCTCAGCCTTTATGGGGACGATGGTTGAGGCTCTGGTGCTCTCCGCCTTAGGGGCCCTGTTGGGTGTGGCGATTTGCGCTGTCGGCTTCAACGGTCTGTCGGCGTCCACGCTTGGGGCCGGCTTTACCCAGGTGGCCTTCCGCATCCAGATCGGACCGGAGATTATTGGTCAGGCCGTGACCCTGGCTCTGGTGATTGGCTTGGTTGGCGGGATTTTCCCCGGCTGGCGGGCGGCGCGGCAGAAGCCCCTCTTGGCTCTGGCGGCCTAGGCTGGCCCTCCACCCCCCACCGGAAGACCAAGGGACCGCGGTGGTCGAGTGCCGGGTCGCGGCGAAGGCACGACTGAGAGACTGCCAGGTGATTTCCGAAACTCCGGTTGGGCGCAATGTCGGTGGGTTTGCGCTGAAATTGGTGCGAACTTTTCGCGTCGCGCCTGATGATCGCCGCATTCACGCGGGCCATATCCGTATTCAGATGCAGTTCCAGCTGCCAAAGACTTGAGCTGACATCAGCGTCACTTTTCAAATCGCGGGCGGTTGCGTATGGTCCACCGCAACGCAATACGCTGTAAAGCGAACACCGAGAGAGCCTCCTATGGACCTGGACTTTTCGCCCGCCGACAATGCCTTTCGGCAAGAAGCCCGCAGCTTCATCGCTGAGAACTACCCCAAGGCTCTGCGGGATAAGCAGGAGCGCGGTGAGACCTTGAGCAAGGAGGACTATTTCTCCTGGCATCGCATCTTGGCCAAGAAGGGGTGGTCGACGCCGTCCTGGCCTAAGGAGCTCGGTGGCACCGATTGGACGCCGACCCAGAAATACATCTGGTCTGAGGAACAGGCGCGGGCCGACACCATCGGCATCTTGCCCTTCGGTGTGGCGATGCTGGCCCCGGTGCTCTACACCTTCGGCACACCTGAGCAGAAAGAGAAGTTCCTGCCTGGGATTCGCGAGGGCAAGGTGTGGTGGTGCCAGGGCTATTCAGAACCCGGTGCGGGTTCGGACCTAGCCTCCTTGAAGACTAAAGCCGAGCGGATCACCGGCGATGACGGCAAGGAATACTACCTCGTCAACGGCCAAAAGACGTGGACCACGCTGGCGCAACACGCTGACTGGGGCTTCTTCCTGGTCCGCACTGATCCGGACTCCAAGCCGCAGTCTGGGATATCGTTCCTCTTGATCGACATGAAGAGCCCCGGGATCGAGGTTCGCCGGATCACGACCCTGGAAGGTGGTCACGAGGTCAATGACGTGTTCCTCGACAATGTGAAGGTGCCGGTGGAAAACCGCATCTTCCATGAGAACCAAGGCTGGACCTGCGCCAAGGCGCTGTTGGCCCACGAGCGTTCCGGAATTGCCGGGGTTGCGCGGTCCAAGCGGGGCCTAGAGCGGCTGCGCGAGATTGCCTCAACAGAGATGTCGGACGCCGGTGGCAAGCTGCTGGGCGACGCGTTCTTTAAGCGCAAGGTCGCGGAGCTGGAGATTGACCTGACGGCTTTGGAATATACCGAATTGCGCACCCTAGCCGGGGAAAGCAGCGGCAAGGGGCCGGGCACCGAGAGCTCGATCCTGAAGATCAAGGGCACTGAGATTCAGCAGCGATTGCAGGATCTAGTGTTGGAGGCCGCGGGGCACTATGGCGCGCCGTTCCTGGGCGAGGCTGGGCACAATTCGGGCGTCGGCCCATTGCATGCGCTGGATACCGCTGGGGATTATTTCAATGGCCGCAAGTCATCGATCTTCGGCGGTTCCAACGAAATTCAGCGCAACATCATATCCAAGATGGTGTTGGGGCTCTAAACCGAACTCAATCGATCATTCCGACAATTTGGCCCCAAGGGCCAGCCAGAGACGCAGGGCCTAAAGATGGATTTCAGTTTCACCGAAGAACAGTCGATGCTGCGCGATACGGTCGCGAGCTATCTGTCCGACCATTACAGCTTTGATCAGCGCCGGGCGGCCCTGAAGGCTGAGCCAAACTGGCGACCTGATGTCTGGAAGGCTTTTGCCGATGAGCTGGGCATTCTGGGTGCGGCCTTCACAGAAGAGCAGGGCGGCTTGGGCGGTGGTGCCACTGAGAACATGGTGGTGATGGAAGAACTGGGTAAGGCTCTGGTCGTCGAGCCTTACTTGCCCACCGTGGTTATTGGTGGCGGGTTCCTGAAGCACGGCAAGCCCGCAGCGGCTGACGAACTGATCGGCAAGATCATTGCCGGTGAGGCGATCATCGCCTTCGCCTATGCCGAGCCACAGGGGCGCTACAATCTCAGCGACTTGAAGACCACGGCCAAGAAGGACGGCGGCTCCTATGTGCTGAACGGCCATAAGGCGGTGGTGATTTCTGCTCCCTATGCGACGCACTTGATCGTTACGGCGCGAACCGGCGGCTCGCAGCGGGAAGCCGGTGGCGTGTCGGTATTTATCGTGCCCAAGGATGCCAAGGGCGTGACCACGCGGGACTATCC
>JANLPK010000270.1:0-1820 GCA_031367205.1 Alphaproteobacteria bacterium | reverse complement strand
ATGGCCTTGCCGCCCTGCCACTGCCTGTTCCAGTTCTTCGTGGCTGACGGCAAGCTCTCCTGCCAGCTCTATCAACGCTCGGCAGATGTGTTCCTGGGCGTGCCCTTCAACATTGCCTCCTACGCCCTGCTGACCATGATGGTCGCCAAGGTGGTGGGCCTGGAACCCGGCGAGTTCGTCCACACTCTCGGCGACGCGCACCTCTATTTGAACCACATCGACCAAGCCCGAGAGCAACTGACCCGCCAGCCTTTGGTCTTCCCGACCCTGGACGTCGCCGACAAGGCCGACCTGTTCAGCTTCGATTACGAAGACTTCAAGCTGCGCGGCTACCAAGCCCACGACCGCATCGCCGCGCCGATAGCTGTCTAGTCAGAGCATGCCCGCGCCAATCCTCACCGCCGGCCCCATCGCCCGCGCCCGTAATGGCGTGATCGGGCGTGAGGGCACCCTGCCCTGGCGGCTCAAAACTGACATGGCCAATTTCCGCGCCGTGACCATGGGCAAACCGGTCATCATGGGCCGCAAGACCTGGGACAGCCTGCCGCGCCGCCCCCTTGTTGGCCGTACCAACATCGTGCTCAGCCGCGACGGGTCCTTCGAGCCCAATGGCTGCGTCGTCTGCGAAGACTTCCCCACCGCCGTCTCCATCGCCAAGGAACAGGCTGAGGAGGATGGCCGCGATGAGATCTGCGTCATCGGCGGGGTGTCGCTGTTCGAGATGGCCCTGCCCCGCGCGCGACGCATCTACCTCACCGAGATCGATGCCGACATCGAGGGTGACGTGGTGTTGAAAGGCTTTGATGAGAGCAAGTGGAGGGAGGTCCGCGCCCAGTCCTACCCCGCCGGCGAAGGCGACGACTACCCCTTCACGATCCGGGTGTTGGAGCGTCGCTGAAGAAAGCGCTTGTTTCCCTGTGGGGAGGCTCAGACATAGTGAACACGTGAGAACCGGATCGACCGGTCACTGGGAGAGAAAACACAATGGACATGCAGCTGATCGCCGAGGGCTTCCAGTTTCCCGAGGGCCCAATCGCCATGGCCGACGGCACGATCATCCTCACCGAGATCAAGCGCCAGACCTTAACCCGCGTGCACTCAGACGGACGCACCGAAATCTTGGTCAATACCGGCGGCGGCCCGAACGGCGCGGCGATCGGCCCAGACGGTGCCATCTACATCACCAATAACGGCGGGGCCTTCGAGTGGATCGACAATCAGGGCATGACAATCCCTGGTCCGACCCCAGCCAGCCATGTGGGCGGCTACATCCAACGCTATGACCTTAGGACCGGCGCGCTCACCACGCTCTATTCCGAGTGCGACGGCCGCAAGCTGATCGGGCCCAACGACCTGGTGTTCGACAAGCAAGGCGGCTTCTGGTTCACCGACCACGGCTGCTCGACGCCGGAGGGCCGCAAATTCGGCGGCGTCTATTACGCCAAGATCGACGGCAGCCATATCAGCCGCCACCGCGACCACCTGATCGCCCCCAATGGTATCGGCCTCTCACCCGATGAAAAGACGCTCTATGTGGCCGACACCCAACTGGGCCGCCTCTGGGGCTTCGACGTCGCAGCTCCGGGCCAGCTCGCCCCCGCAGACGGCTTCCAGCCCGGCCACGTAATCTGCAACCTGCCGGGCTTCCAGTTCCTAGACAGTTTGGCGGTCGAGGCTGGTGGCAAGGTCTGCGTCGCCACCATCTTCAACGGCGGCATCACCGCCTTCGATCCCGACGGCACCACCGAGCACTACGCCTTCCCTGACCTCATCGTCACCAACATCTGCTTCAGCGGCGACGACATGATGACCGCCTGGGT
>JANLPK010000303.1:0-4579 GCA_031367205.1 Alphaproteobacteria bacterium | reverse complement strand
TATGACGCCGCCTGCGGGGCGATCCACAATCCAGCGGCCTTGGCCGACGCGCTGAAGAGCGTCACCGGCGTGGTCGAGCACGGGCTGTTCCTGGACCTAGCCGACTTGGCGCTGGTGGGGACGGACGGCGGGGTGGTGGAGTTGGAGCCTTAGCGTAGGGACGTTTAGGAGACTTCGCGCTGAGTTGCGGCTACCAAATTCGGAGCGTTGGTGATCAATTGACAATTGAGTGCACGATCACCGTAACTTCAATTCACCATCAATGTGACAGCGAATTTGGCTTGGCGGTATGCGCGGACGAGGGACTATATCCCGCTTCACTGCCCATCTTTCTGCTCAGGCGGCCGCGAGCGTCCCGGTAAAACTGCGCGTATAGGACGCTTGGATCTGCGTCTTCCACGACTCGTCAGTGAGGGGGTCTGAAGGGTTGATCGGTTTCAGCCCGCGGCGCCTTAGGTCCTCAGCGAAGATGCCGACCACGCTCTCGGGCGTCAGGTCGTGACTGCGATCTTGGAAGACGTCGGCCGCCGCCTGATCCTTGAAGACGAATGCCTTCCAGAGAAGCGAAAAGCGAACATCGTGCTCGTCATAGGTGGCTTGGACCTCGTCGCCTTCGGCGATCTCCCAGCTGCCGTCACCCGCGAAGCGCACCACTGCGTCTCGGCTGATCTGTCCTGGGCGGAGATACTGATCGGCGCGGCCTACGCGGCCGATGCGGTGGTACATGTACTCGTTGTCTGCGACCACCGCAGCGTTCCACAATGGCGCGCGCTCGATGACTGAGGGGCCTGCTCCTGCCTCGGGCCAGTACTCGAAATCACCACCCTCGCCCTTGTAGAACCACGAGATCGTCGAGGCAATCGGGATGGCGTAGTCGTGGAAGAGGCCGGAGATGCCCATGAAAGCGAGCAACCAGAAGGGCCACCCTGACGTGCCGCGAAAGAACGGCAGGTCCAAGTGCGGCGGGCCAGCCCCCATCGGCGTCGAGACGTTGAGCAGCAGGGTGTTTGGCTGCACGACTTCCGAGTGGAATGATCGCTTGGCGGCCTCAATGAATCGCGGGTTGTCAAAGATGATCTCGGCTCCGGGGAGCCGCACCTTGCCGCCCGTCGCCCAGAAGGCGCGAAAGAAAGGCTTGTCGCCCTGCAGAGTGTCGGTCTTGTGGGCTCCGGCGACCTGCTGGTACGGTCCCGACTGGCGGATTAGCGCCAGTACCGCCTCTGGATTGTCGTAGGCGGGCTCGATCCTAATCGCGTCAGCCAGTTGGCCGACCTCGCGATCGCGTCTCACGGTGGTTGCGAGCATGGGTACCTCCACTTTTTTCAAGTTTTGCCATAGCGGTACGCCGGGCGCAATATCCTCACGTCGTCACCATGCCGGGGAACGGGCACAGCCGGGCGCTTATGCGGTGCTCACTGCTATGCTGGAGCTCGATCCGAAGTTTGTGCGGTTGATCGCCTCAGCTGAGGATCTCGCCATGATCAAGCGGCTGCGCCAGGCTGAGACGATTGTCCGACCACTGGGGACGGCAGAGTTCCTGGTGCGACTGGAGCGGAAGACTGGCCGTTGGCCCCAAGCTCCGCAACCAAAGGGGTGTTCACGGCTAAGCCTGCCAACTAAGGATAAGCCGTTCGCCCCTCGCGCGAATTTCACAGGAGCATACCCTTGGCCGACTTTGACTATGACCTGTTCGTCATTGGTGCGGGGTCCGGAGGGGTTCGGGCGGCCCGGGTGGCGGCGATGTCGGGGGCCAAGGTCGCGGTGGCTGAGGAGTACCGGGTGGGTGGAACCTGCGTGATCCGGGGCTGTGTGCCCAAGAAGTTTATGGTCTATGCCTCGGAATTTGCACACTATGCCCATGTGGCCGAGGGCTTCGGCTGGGGTAGGAGTGGCGCGAAATTCGACTGGCCTCGGTTTTTGGAAGCCAAGGACCGGGAGATCGCCCGGCTATCGGGGATCTATGTCAGCAACCTCAACGCTGCCGGGGTTGAGGTGATGCAGGGCCGGGCGGTCTTGACCGACGCGCACACGCTTGACGTGGCTGGCCGCAGTGTGACCGCCGACAAGATTTTGGTGGCGACGGGCGGCCGTCCCTGGCGGCCCGATGACTTTCCGGGCGCGGAACACGCGATCACCTCGGAAGAGGCCTTCCAACTGCCACACCTACCCAAGTCGATCCTGATTGTCGGCGGCGGCTATATTGCTGTGGAATTTGCCGGCATCTTCAACGGCTTAGGGGTGGATACGACCCTGGTCTATCGCGGGGAAAACATCCTGCGCGGCTTTGACGACGCCGTGCGCATCCACGTGGCCGAAGAAATGACCCGTCGAGGGGTCAAGATCGTGCTGGGCTGCGATCACAAGTCTATCGAGAAGACGGCGGCGGGCTTGGTCAGTCATATGTCCAATGATCACGACATCACGACTGAGGCGGTGATGTTTGCTACGGGACGCAAACCCTATGTGGCTGGGCTTGGCCTTGAGGCAGCGGGGGTTAAACTCTCCGCTGGCGGGGCTGTAGCCGTGGACAAGTATTCCAAGACCAATGTCAGCAACATCTGGGCGGTAGGCGATGTGACCGACCGCATCAACCTAACGCCCGTGGCGATCCGGGAAGGTGCCGCCTTCGCCCAGACCGAGTTCTATGCCAATCCGACCACCTTTGATCACGACATGGTGGCTAGCGCGGTGTTCAGTCAGCCCCCGGTGGGATCAGTCGGCCTTTCAGAGTCAGACGCACGACGGGCGCACGGTGAGGTCGATATCTACTTTTCCCGCTTTCGCCCGATGAAGGAGACCTTCTACGGCGGAGAAGAGCGGGCCATGATCAAGCTGGTGGTCGCCGCTGAGAGTCAGCAGATTGTCGGCTGTCACGTGGTGGGACCTGATGCACCGGAGATCATCCAAATGGCGGCAGTTGCCCTGAAGATGGGTGTGACCAAGGCGCAGTGGGACTCGACTTGTGCCGTTCACCCGACGCTTTCTGAGGAGTTGGTGACGATGAGGGACAAGTACGTGGCACCGGGTCTGCCCGCGTGAGCGAGACCTCGCCGAGAATGGCCGCTTGGGGCGGCGGGGTGATCTCGGTATTGATGTTGCTGACGCCGCTTGCGGCCTGGATGGCACCTTTGGCGTTTGCGCCGCTGGTGGCCCTGGCGGGTTTGCTGACCTTGCCGGCCTTTCGGGTGCGCGATGAAGACCGGCCTGCGGCCATCGCCGTGCTGGTGATGGTGATCTGGGCGGCGGGATCCACGGTTTGGAGCCCCTATAGCCCCAAGCATGTTTCGGAATCCTCGGCGCTGAAACTCATCCTGGAGGCCGTGCTCTACGGCTCGGCGATCAGTGCGGCGCGCGGGGCTCCGGCGACATCTCAGAGGCGGTTCTTGGTGCAACTGGCCTGGGGTATGGCTCTGTTGGGTTTCGTCATGGTGGTCGAGGCGGCTAATGGCGCAGGGCTATATCTGGCGATGCGCAACGCGATGCATGACCCGATCCGACCCGACCTTGCGATCCGCAACATCGCCCAGGGCTTGTTTGTCTTGGCCTTGCTGACCCCCGTGGCCTTGGTGGCCGCTGTGCGCCTGGGACGCGCCATACTGTTGGCCATCCCGATGATCGCCGGGGTCGTCTGGCCCAGTGTGGTGTTCGAATATGATGCGCCTCTGGTGGCCCTAGCGGCGAGTGGTTGCGCCATGGGCTTGGTGTGGCTGTTGCCCAGGTGGGGACCGCGTGCGCTGGCGTCGCTCGCCGTGGTGTTCTTCCTGGCCGCCCCCCTTGGCGTTTGGGCTGTGCGCCATGTGGGATGGTACGACAAAGCTCAGGCCCTGGTTTCATTGTCATGGTCGCAGCGGATGACCTATTGGCGCCACGCTCAGGACTGGATCGGGGATCACCCGCTGCGGGGCTGGGGGCTCGATGCCAGCCGAATGTTCGGGCCGGGCATCCAACTTCACCCGCACGATAGCGCCCTGCAGATCTGGCTGGAGTTGGGTCTGATCGGTGCCGTTTCGGCTGCCGTGCTCTGGGCCGCAGTTTTTGCCGGGATCGGGCGTGGCAGCCGTCAGTCCAGCATGGCGGCAGCGGCGGGATGCGGCGCGGCCTATCTGGTGTTTGGTGCTGTCAGCTTCGGGGTTTGGCAGGAGTGGTGGCTGGCGCTCGGTGCTCTGGCCTGTGCCGCGTGTGCAGCCCTGGAAAGCGTGACCTCGACGCCGCCCAAGGTTTTGGAGTAGAACGCCCGGCCCACGCCTGAACGCGAGGGCGGAAGCAGGATGGAATGACCCAGCATTGGACCCCGGCCTCTTGGCGCGCCAAGGAAGCCAAGCATATCCCGACCGACTATCCCGATGCGGCGGCTCTGGCCGGCGTGGAGGCGACCTTGCGCAATATGCCGCCGCTGGTGTTTGCAGGTGAGGCGCGGCGGTTGAAGTCGCTATTGGGTGATGTGGCAGCAGGCAAGGCTTTCCTCCTGCAGGGCGGCGACTGCGCTGAGAGCTTCAAGGAATTCCACGCCGACAATATCCGCGACACCTTCCGGCTGATCTTGCAGATGGCGGTGGTGCTGACTTTTGCCGGCGGCAAG
>JANLPK010000261.1:0-4435 GCA_031367205.1 Alphaproteobacteria bacterium | reverse complement strand
TCGGAGGACTGCTCGCTGGCCAGCCAAACGGCAATGGGGGCGATCCAACGGGGGTTCATGGCTTCGCGACGTTCGTCGGTGATGGGACCACCGAGGTCTTCGGTCAGGCGGGTCAGGGCACCTGGCGCGATGGCATTGACGGTGACCCCATAGCGACGCAGCTCCCGCGAGGCGATGATCGTGAACCCGGCAATGCCCATCTTGGCCGCGCCATAATTGGTCTGGCCGATATTGCCGTAGATGCCGGAGACTGAGGAGGTGTTGATGATCCGGCCGTTGACCGGCACGCCGGTCGCCTTGTTGAGGTCCCGCCAATAGGCCGCCGCGTGATGGGCAGGCGCAAAGGTGCCCTTCAGGTGAACCGCGATCACCGCGTCCCACTCGGCCTCAGTCATATTGACCAGCATGCGGTCGCGTAAGATTCCAGCATTGTTGATCAGCACGTCGAGCTTGCCAAAGGTGGAGATCGCCTGATCGATCATGGCCTTGGCCTGATCCCAGTTGGAGACGTCAGCCCCGTTGACCACGGCTTCGCCGCCCGCTGCGACGATCTCGGCCACCACCTCGGCGGCGGGGGAGAGGTCAGCCCCCTCGCCGTCGCGGGCCGCGCCCAGGTCATTGACCACCACCTTGGCCCCCTCAGCGGCCAACATCAGGCAGTATTCGCGGCCAATGCCGCGTCCGCCGCCGGTGACAATGGCCACGCGGCCTTCGCACAATCTCGCCATCGAAAATCTCCTTGATGTCTGTTGTTAGGACGCGACCAGCTGGGCCTCAGCTATGGCCTTGGCGGTCGGATAGTCTGCCTTGCCGTTGCTGGCGCGGATGACCTGGGTTGTCGCGAAGACGCGCTTGGGGGTTTTGTAACCCGCCAAGGCCTTGCGGACGTGGGCGCGCAGATCGTCCTCATTGAGGCTGTGGCCCTCCGACAGGATCACCACCCCGGTGACCGACTGGCCCCACTTCTCGTCAGGCAAGCCGATGACGAGGGCATCTTCCACGGAATCGTGAGTTTTCAGCGCCTCTTCGACTTCCTCGGGGAAGACCTTTTCGCCTGCCGTATTAATACAGGCGCTGCCGCGCCCCAGCAGGGTGAGCGATCCGTCGGCCTCGACCAGGCACCAGTCGCCGGGGATGGAATAGCGAACGCCGTCGATCACCCGGAAGGTCCGCGCCGACTTCTCTTCGTCCTTGTAGTAACCGATTGGATTTGGCGGGCCTAAGGCCACGATGCCGGGGATGCCGGACCCGGGCAGGACAGGCTGATCGTGCTCATCGAACACCCGGCAGCGGTCGCCCAGCATGAACTTGGCGGTCTGGACTTCGACGCCCTTGGCCATGATGGAATTCCCCATCCCAATGGCCTCTGAGGAGGAAAACCCATCGCTGAGCATGGCACCGGGCATATGCTCGAGCAGGCCACGTTTGACCTCTGTGCTCCACATCACCCCTGACGAAATAATCACCGCGATGCTTGAGACATCATAGGCTCCCGGGTTGGCATCCAGGGCATTGAGGATCGGCTTGCCGAAGGAATCGCCGACAACCACCAGGGTCTGCGGCTTATGGCGGTGGATGGCGCGCAGGGTTTCCTCCGGATCAAAGGTCGTGCCCTCCAGAGTGATCACGCAACCGCCGCCCATCATGACCCCCATGGAGGTCAGCAAACCTGTGCCGTGCATGAGTGGCGGGGCCGGCAGGATCCTGCCGCCGGGACCCACCGCGCGGGTGTGGGCCTCAAGTTCGGCCAGCGTCTCAGGAACCGGCCCGAGTTTCCGCGCGCCCTGTAGGGTGATTTCCCGCATGTCCTGATGGGTCCACATCACGCCCTTGGGCATGCCGGTGGTGCCACCGGTATAGATGAAGAACTGATCGTCGCCCGAGCGCTGGATATCCAGCGGCCCGCCATTGCCTTCGGCGGCAAGGGTCTCAAACCCCTCCGCGAAGGGCGCGACCTTGCCGTCCGGGCTGACCTCAATCCAGGTTTTCACATTGGGTAGGCGGGGCCGGATTTCCGTTATCGCGTCACGGAATTCCGACGAGTAGACCACCGTTTGGGCGTCGGAATTGTCGAAAATGTACCAGACCTCTTGCGGGGTATAGCGGTAGTTGACGTTCACATGCGTCATCCGCGCCTTCCAGGCGGCGGAAAGCGCGATCAGATATTCCGGGCGGTTGCGCATATAGATGGCCAGCTTGTCGCCGGGCTTGGCCCCGCGCGCGATCAGGCCGCGGGCCATATTGTTGCTGGCCTGGTCAGACTCGCCCCAGCTGATCACCCGCTCGCCATGGATGAAGGCCGGAGCCTCCGGTGGCACCGCGCGCGCGATCGCATCTAGAATGTCGCCGAAATTCCAGCCCATAGCCCCACTCCCAAATTTAGTGCCGCTCTGATCGGCGTTTGGCGCGCAAAGTCATACGAGACCCTGCCGATATCAAGACCCTAGTGCCCTGACCCAGCGGCGCCCAAGGCCAGCTGCGCGCAGACCAATCTTTTAACCGGTCTGATCTAGGTTAATCGCACAAGAGCCACTGGAGACAGAACGTGTCCAAGGAACTATCCCCAGGTCATGACTATGACCTGATCGTGATTGGTAGCGGACCTGCGGGTCGCCGGGCCGCCGTCCAAGGCGCAAAACTCGGCAAACGGGTTTTGGTGGTAGAGCACGGTCGTCGCGTCGGCGGCGTTTCGGTCCATACCGGCACCATTCCCTCCAAGACCCTGCGCGAGACGGTGTTAAATCTCTCCGGTTGGCGCGAGCGTGGCTTCTATGGCGCGGCCTACCGCGTGAAGCAAAACATCGGTGCGCCGGACCTGCTCAAGCGCCTGCACATGACCTTGGATCACGAGGTCGAAATCCTCGAACACCAGTTCACCCGCAATGGCGTTCAGACCGTTCACGGCTCGGCCAAGTTCCTAGACAGCCACCGCATCGAAATCACCGGCAACGACGGCGAGGCTCAGGTCAGTTCGGCGGCTCGGATTGTCCTGGCGGTCGGAACCCGCCCCTACCGGCCCAGCCATATCAAGTTCGATGGTCAGTCGGTTCTCGATAGCGACGAAATCCTCGACCTGCCGCGCATACCGCGCCATCTGGTGGTGATCGGCGCCGGGGTGATCGGTGTTGAGTATGCCTCGATCCTCAGCGCCCTGGATGTTCGGGTGACCATACTGGAACCCACCGACGCCCTATTGCCCTTTGTCGATCGTGAGCTGGTTGATGAGTTCGTCCACGACCTGCGCGATCGCGGCGTGACCCTGCGCTATGGTTGCCGGGTCAAGGCGGCCTATCCGACCTCACCCACCAGCTGCGTTGTCGAGACCGAGGATGGTCGTGAGATCAATGCCGACATGGTGCTGTTCGCCGCCGGCCGGGTCGGCGCCACCGATAACCTGAACCTGGAAGCCTGCGGATTGGAGGCCGACTCGCGCGGTCGCCTCGCCGTCGATCCGAAGACCTTCCAAACCGCCCAGGCCCACATCTATGCGGCCGGGGATGTGATCGGCTTCCCGAGTCTCGCCTCCACGTCCATGGAACAGGGCCGAATTGCCGCCTGCCACGCCTTTGACGAGAGCGCCCACGCGCCGCCGGAATTCTATCCCTACGGCATCTATTCGGTGCCGGAGATCTCGACCATCGGCATGACCGAGGAGCAGGTTCGTGAGCGGAGCATTCCCTATGAGTGCGGTGTCGCTCGGTTCCGTGAGACCTCCCGCGGTCACATCATGGGCCTGTCATCCGGCTTCATGAAAATGATCTTCTCCATCGAAACCCGCCGACTGCTAGGCGTCCATATCGTCGGCGAAGGGGCCACCGAGCTGATCCACATTGGCCAAGCCGTGCTCAACCTCGAAGGCACGCTCGACTATTTCGTAGAGAACACCTTCAACTACCCGACCCTCGCCGAAGCCTATAAGATCGCGGCTCTGGACGCCTGGAACCGGATGCCCAAACGCCAGCCTAGCTCCAGGTTGGTGCAAACCCAGCTTGAAGTGGCCCGCCGCTTGGCAGGCTAGCGCCTCAAAACTTCCGGGACTAAGGTCTGACTAACAATCAGCGCCACCGGGAGGACGCTATGCACGACCTGATCATTCGCAACGGAACTATCGTCGACGGAACCGGGGCCGCGCCCTTCAAGGGTGACATCGCCATCGCGGGCGACAAGATCGTCGCGGTCGGTGTGGTCGAAGGCTCAGCAAAGCGTGAGATCGACGCGGCAGGTCAGATCGTCACCCCTGGCTGGGTCGACATTCATACGCACTATGACGGGCAGGCCACCTGGGACCACTTGTTGGCCCCTTCCAGCTGGCATGGGGTGACTACCGCGATCATGGGTAATTGCGGTGTTGGGTTTGCACCTGTCCGGCCCGACCATCATCAGTTCCTGATCGAGTTGATGGAAGGGGTCGAGGATATCCCCGGTGCCGCCCTGG
>JANLPK010000149.1:0-2765 GCA_031367205.1 Alphaproteobacteria bacterium | reverse complement strand
ACCCGAAGGCGAAGGTAACCAGGGTCAGGACAAAGATGCGCGGGTTCATGGTGTGAGCTTAGCCGCGCGGCAGTGTTCGGATAGCCCTAATTCCTTCGGCTTCCAGCCACGAGGTGGGGAAAAGGGCTAGGCCGGGGCTTCTCGGAGTTGGGGTTCGTCCTGCACGTTGGGTGCATCTTCTATGTAGGTTGGGTGTGTGTTGTAGGGGGATCCCGGAACTTGGGTTCGTCGCTCGTCCATGGCCCAGGGCTCTAGGCTCCAGGCCTGCCAGTCGGGAACGATGCCGAGGTCTTGGCAGATGAGGGCGATGATCTCAGAGACGCTCTTGTCAGAGACATCTTCCAGGTCTTCGCGCTCAATGCGGTCTGAGCGCTCACGGTGAAGATCCCGGTCTGGGGTGTCGCGGTCTACCTGACGGGAGACAGCCTCCTTGGCCAGCGCCTTACGCTCTGTAGTGCGAGCGTCCTTGCGATCCTGAACCCGCGCATGGAACCCCGCCTCGAGCTTGGCATCCAGAGCTAAGGTCATGCGGATAGACCGGCTGATCCGATGGAACCTAAGCGACAGATCAGCGCCGATCACCCCAGGGTCAGAAGCCTGAGCGTCCCGGGCCTGATCCTGGATCATCCGGGCCATGTCCATGCCGATGGCCACCAACTGACGCAGAGTCCTAGCCCGCCACTCGGCGCGCTCGGCGTCGTCATCGCTCAGGGTCTGGGGCTCAAAACCATTCATGAACGAAACAAGAACATGCGCAACGCCACTTGTCAAGCAGCAACTTCACACGCCCCTTTCACAGCGTGTTCCGTCACACGCCCGACACCAATTCCTCCCCAGCGCCGCAGGCGCGCCTGGGCGGAGGGGGCTGAAGCCCATAGGTTTGCGTCTCTAGGCCGCCGCAAGAAAAGCCGTCCACGAACCTCGCGAACACCACGAACGGGGCCGTGCGGTGACGGTATGCGAGACAGGTGCCGCCGCGTCGCAACCGCCACTACCCGTAAAATGGAATTTCATACAGTGGCACCGTAACCCCGATAGCGCGACCCCCGCGTCCGCGAGGCCGAGTTCGGCTGGATGGAGGACATGTCCTATGCCGATGTGCGCCAACACATGGTCGAGCACCAGCTGACCGCGCTGGATGAGGCGGGGCATGGCGGCGAGAGCCTAGACACCATCGCCGCCCGCTGCTGGGAAGCCCTGAGCGAAGTGCTGGCGGTGACTGATGGGCCGTTGGTCGCGGTCAGCCACGGCTATGCCATCCATGCCCTGTTGCAGCACCACTTCGGCCACGCGCTGGGGGTGGGTGAGATTGGCAATGGGGATGTGATTGAGGTGTGGCTGGAGGGCGAGGCCGTGACAGGGCCGCCGGTGCGGCATCCGTTGGGGTGAGGGGGGAAGTTCCCCTGCCATTGAGACCTCTATCAGGTGTCTATTTCGATCAGTCTCGCCTGAACACTCGGTCCAAGGGGACGGAACGCAGAGAGCGCTGAGGGTGTCCGTCTCTGCGTCCTCCGCGTGTTCTCTGCGGACTCTGCGTTCAAGACCTTTGGCAGTTTGGCTTGTCCACGAACTTCACGAACAGACACGAACGTGATTACTGGTAGTTCTGGTCGCGGGGCTGCCGAGGTGGATCGCTTGAGGTTTAGGCTGAGCTTCTGGCAGGCAGAGTGCGACCTTGCGGCGCGAGCGGAGGACGGCGTGTGACGGCGGATGCCGAGAACCGGAAGATTGTTATCATTGCGGGGCCTAATGGTGCGGGCAAGACGACCTTTGCGCGCTCCTTCCTGCCTGCGGAGGCCGATCTCCAACGCTTCATCAATGCTGACCTCATCGCGGCAGGACTGGCTCCATTTGCGCCCGAAACTGCCGCCCTTAGGGCCGGACGGCTGATGCTGAAAGAAATAGAATTGTGCGTCCGGCGCGCCAATAGCTTCGCCTTTGAAACCACATTGTCTGGAGTGACCTATCTGCGGCAGATCGCGCAATGGCGCGCGCAGGGATATGCCGTGAGCCTGTTTTTCCTGAGCCTGCCAAACGCAGAAACGGCGATAGCGCGCGTGGCTTCGCGTGTTCGCCAAGGTGGACATGACGTTCCAGAGACCGTCATCCGTCGCCGCTTCACTGCCGGGCTGGAAAATTTCAATCGCCTCTACAAAGGTGCCGTGGATGACTGGGTGCTGTATGATAACACCGGTGCTAAGCCTGTGATGCTGGACTGGGGAGAAACGCCATGACCGACAAAGATCTGTCGACTGCGAAGAACCCGGATTTGCGCGGCTCACTGGCCGCCATGCGGCGCGCGGCGGATGCTGCGCGCAAGACCGCCATGGAGACCGACACAGAGATTATTGTCGTGCGTGACGGCAAACCGGTACGAATCCCGGCACAGCGGCTGCGCGAAGGCAGGGAATGAGGGGGTTCAGTGACCAGAACCTGCCGCCTGGGATACAGCTGAGACCCAGAGATCTACATTTCATACACTGTCACCGGAATTCACAACTATCTCGCCGACGAAGCGGCGGTTGCGACCTATGTGGGGGACGCGTTAGGGATTCGATTCAGTGCGGAACCTGGGAAGGCTGAGGCGGTGGGCAGCGCCGGGATGTCTATTTCATACACCGTTGTCTAGGTCGTGTTGACAAAATGTCTGACCCACAGTCGTGCTGATGCGACGAGGATGAAGGCGATATAGCTGTCAGCGGTCTTGTCGTAACGGGTAGCCAACCTACGGCTATGTTTGAGCTTTGAGAAGCATCGCTCGACCA
>JANLPK010000141.1:0-15612 GCA_031367205.1 Alphaproteobacteria bacterium | reverse complement strand
CGATAAGCCGAGGCCGCGCCGCACCGTGGGATTTGTAGCGGTCGAACTTGTAGCTCCCCAAGGCGAAGGCCAGGGCGATATCGGCTCTAACCAGGCCCTCTGGGGCGGCGGCAATCTGATAGTCGCCCGGCGGCAGCTTGGCCGGGAGAGCCCGGAACGCCTGAGCTGTCGGCGTGTCACCTAGGCCAAACAGCACCTGATCAGCGTTTCCCAGCGCATTGGGCGCCACCAGGACTTGGCCAGACTTGGCCTTGAATTCGTGCAGGTCGGCAAAGGCTTTCAGGAATGCGGGACCGGCATCGAGGAAAGCCGCCAATTCACTGACTTGGAGCGCGTGGACCGGCGTGACCGATCCGTCGGCGGCTTCATGGATGACTTCGGTCATGTGACCTCCCGTTTATGCTTAATGTTTCCTTAAAACGCGCAGCTGAAGATGGCGACGTTCACCGGAGCATCGCCTGATCATGTGTCGCATCCGCGCCCTTGCCGCAACCGCCCTATCCTTGGGCATGGTCCTTGGGGCTGCAAGTCCGGCCCTGGCTTGGTTCAGCAAACCCGCGACACCGGTCAAGGCACCAGCCGTTCAAACCCAAGCCCAGGGTACGCTGGCGACCGGCACACGTCCTGAGCTGCGTCGGGCGAGCGCCCAGGAGCGAGCCCTGGTCGCGCGCTTGGATCCGCTAGCCCGCGCCGCATTCTGGGGCCGCGAAGCTCAAACCGATTCCAATGACATCGAGGCGGGCCTGGGCCTTTCCCAAGCCCTTCGCGCGCTTGGCAAGAACGACGATGCGGTCGAGGCGGCGCAACGGGTTCTGGTTACCCATCCGACTAATGTCGAGGCAATGCTGGAGGTGGCGCGTGGCCACATCGGTCGCGGCCAAGGCTTCTATGCCATTGATCCGGCCCGTCAGGCGCAGGCTCTGGCTCCCAGGGATTGGCGCGCGCCGTCGCTGCTGGGTGTAGCTTATGAGCAGGCTGGCCGAGATGAAGAGGCGATGACCTCCCACCGACTGGCCCTGACTTTGGCTCCGAACAATCCGGCCGCGCTCTCCAATCTTGCGATGTTTCTGGCCGGACGCGGCCAAGCCGTTCAGGCCGAGAGCTTGCTTCGGGAGGCCTGCGCAAAGCCGGGGGCGGGCATCGCGATCCGCCAGAACTTAGCTCTGGTCTTAGGCCTGCAAGGTCGCCTTGATGAGGCTGAGAAACTCGTGCGCGAGGACCTTCCGCCGGAGCAGGTGGCCAGCAATATGGCCTATCTGCGGGCGGCTGCGGCTCCGAACGGCCCTGGCCGAACTTGGGACGCGATGCGTGCCAACCCCTGAGAGTGCGCTGCCAAAGGCTTCCCTTTAGACGAAATCGTCCAGAGGGATAAAATAGGTTATAAATCACAAAGTTAGACCACGTTTGGATCCGATAACCGGTGCCAACTTATTAGTGGTATGGGGCTGCTGCTGCTTTCTGTTGCGCGCTCGGGCCGTTCTTCTTGACCATGTCGCCCACGGTAATGACCGCGGGGCCGATGATGACGATGAACAATACCGGTAAGAAGAATACGATCATCGGCACGGTAAGCTGAGCCGGCAGTTGGGCGGCCTTTTTCTCGGCAGCCGACATCCGTAGGTCGCGATTTTCCTTAGCCATGGTGCGCAGGGCAACGCCGAGTGGGGTGCCGTATTTTTCGGCCTGGATCATGGCCATGGTCACTGAGCGGATACCGGGGTGATTTGTGCGTCGAGCTAGACCTTCATAGGCTTGGCGACGTTCCGGCAAGTAGGACAGTTCAGCAGTCAGCAAGGTGAGTTCTTCGGCCAGTTCGATAGAGGCGCTGCCGATCTCCTGGCTGACCTTCTGGATGGCGGCCTCGATGGACATCCCGGACTCAACGCAGATCAGCAGCAGGTCCAAGGTGTCGGGGAAGGCCCCGACGATGGACTCCTTACGCTTGGATGCAATGTTGCCGATATAGACGTTGGGGGCATAGTAGCCCAGAAGCAAGCCTGCAAAGACGGCGACCATCTTTTGCATGGTCGGCAACCCGAAGCCGTTGATTAAGAACAAATAAATCGCCACAGACAAAGCGAAGGCGAAGGGCATAATGAAGCGGAAGAAATAGAAGGTCGAGACCGGTCCCGGGCCGCGAAACCCGGCTTGAGCCAGCTTATCCACCACCTGAGGATCCTCCAGCAGGCGCGAGAGGTTCAAGCGTTCCACGACCCGCTTATAGAGCCCCTCGTCGGCGTGACGCAGCACACCGTGACCCTGGGCATCGGACGCCATGGCTTGGCGGGATTTTCGCCGCAACTCCTCGCGTCGGGTTGAAACCGCCTTCAGACGGTTTTCCAGGCTGGTGCCGCCGACCATCGGGCTCACGATGGTGACGAGGGTTGCAAACACCACGACTGCCACAAAGGCGGCAAAGAGGTTGTCAGGATTTGAGAGCGCGGCCAGGTTCATCTTCGCTCCCTAGATCTTGAAGTTGATCATCTTCTTCATCACGAAGATGCCGAACGCCATCATGGCACCCCCGATCATCAGCATGACGTGGCCGCGAGGGTCGGTGAACATCGGAGCCATATAGGCCGGGCTGGTGATGCTGATCAGCGCGACAACCCCAGGCGGAAGCGAACCGATGATAATCGCCGAGGCGACGGCCTCCCCAGACAGCGCCTTGATCTTCTCGCGCATCATCTTGCGCGCCCGAATGACTGTTGAAAGATTGCCGAGCGCCTCAGCCAGATTGCCGCCGGTCTTGGCCTGGATCGCCAGAACGATCGCGAAGAAGCGCACTTCTTGGGTGGGCATCCGGGCGAACATTTTCTCCAGGGCGTTGTCCATTCCCGCACCCATACCCAGGGCCTCGGTCAGACGGCGAAATTCCCCGGCCAGCGGTTCGGCGCTCTCATGACCAATTATCCGCAAGCTGTCATGCACAGGCATGCCCGACTTAATCCCGCGAACAACGATGTCCATGGCGTCCGGAAAATCAGCGGTGAACTTCTTGGTCCGGCGGCCACCCATGAAGCCCACCACCCAGCGCGGTAGCCCGAAACCGGCCGCGAAGCCGGCACCCAGACCAAGGAGCGGCGGCTGTTTCAGCAAGATGACTGCCAAACACACCACCAAGCCGACAGCGGCACTGGTGATCCAGAATGTCCGCACATTGTCCTCAAGACCAGCCTGCAGCAATTTGGCCGACAAGCTGACCGTCGCCTTGCGGGCCTGACGATCCTGCTCCCGCAAGCTCTTGATGATTTGGTTACGTCGGACCTCCTGTGAGGAGGCCCCCTTTTGTTGTTTATTCGTTTTAGGCTCATGCCCGACGATGGACTGGGCGCGCCGCAAAGTGCGGGTGGTTTCCTCGCCTTGGCCGGTGACGACGAAGCCCAGGCCCGCAATGGTCACGAAGCCCAGGACCGCCACCAGCAAGATGATCAGGTTCGGGTTCAACGGCCCTACTCCGCTGCGTCCAGGGCTTCGGCGAGCTCGCGCTCGAGGCCGTAATAGCGGGCGCGATCCCAGAATCTGGGGCGCGCAATCCCTGTCGAGCGATGGCGACCGGCAACATTGCCGTCGGCGTCTTCGCCGGTGATCTCATAGACGAAGAGATCCTGGGTGATAATCACGTCACCCTCCAGGCCCACGACCTCGGTAATGTGGGTGATGCGTCGCGAGCCGTCGCGAAGGCGCGCGGCCTGGACGATCACGTCCACCGATCCCACGATCATTTCGCGGATCGTGCGCGACGGTAGGCCGTAGCCGCCCATGGTGATCATCGACTCGATCCGGCCGATAGCCTCGCGCGGGCTGTTGGCGTGCAGGGTGCCCATGGAACCGTCGTGGCCGGTGTTCATGGCTTGCAATAGGTCAAAGGCCTCGGGGCCGCGCACTTCGCCGACGATGATCCGTTCCGGGCGCATCCGCAGGCAGTTCTTGACTAGGTCACGCATGGTGATCGAACCGGAGCCTTCCAGGTTCGGGGGCCGGGTTTCCAGGCGCACCACGTGGGGCTGTTGCAGCTGCAGCTCGGCGGCGTCTTCGCAGGTGACCACGCGCTCGGTGGGATCAATGAAGGCCGTCAGGGTATTGAGCAGGGTCGTCTTGCCCGAGCCGGTACCTCCGGAGATGATCAAGTTACATCGGCAGGCACCGATGACGCCCAGCACGCGGGCCCCCTCCGGACTGATAGACGCGTAGTCCACCAGGTTCTTCATCGTCAGCTTGTCTTTTTTGAATTTCCGAATGGTGAGGGTCGGGCCGTCAAGCGACAGCGGCGGCGCGATGACATTGACCCGGGAACCGTCGGGCAAGCGGGCGTCGCAGATCGGGGAACTCTCATCGACCCGGCGTCCGACCTGGCTGACGATCCGCTGGCAGATGTTCATTAACTGAGCGTTGTCGCGGAACCGCACATTGGTCAGCTGGACCTTGCCGTTCACTTCGATGAAGACCCGCGTCGCGCCGTTGACCATGATGTCGGCGATATCGTCTCGCGCCAGCAGTGGCTCCAGCGGTCCGTAGCCCAGCACGTCATTGATGATGTCCTGGACGAGCGTGTCTTGCTCGGCCACCGACATGGATACGTTTTTGATCGCCACCAGTTCGGCAACGATGTCTCGGATTTCCTCGCCTGCCCGCTGAGTGTCCAACTGGGCCAGCTGAGCCAGGTCGATGGTGTTAATCAGGGCATTGAAGATCAGGGTCTTGGTGGCGTGGTAGTAGTCAGACTGCTCGCGCACCACTTGGGTGGGGCCTTGCGCGGCGCGAAGCTGGTCGAGACCGGCGGTTGCCTTTGGCCCCGCTGCGGGTGAGCTGGACTTCGGTGCGGCGGGGACCGCAGGGGCTGCGGGCGCGGCAGTCGGCTCGATCCGTTGCGGGCGCGTGGCGATCGGAGCCGCGTCGCTGGACGGCGGAGGGCTCGCGCCCGGGGGTGGCGGCGCAGCGCCGTCGGTGGGTCTCTTGCCAAACATCTATTTGCGCTTGAACAAGCCGGAAAACAGCGAGGTCTTTTGGGTCGGGGGCGGGTCACGACGGGCAATCTGCTGCGCCAGGTCGTCGATACCCTCGGTGCAGCGCGACTTGGGACCGACTTCCGATAACATCTGACCGTTGTTGGCCGCCTGACCGAAGAGCTTTGGATCAAACGGTAGGACGAGGGACGGGGTGAGACCCAAGGCCTCGCCGAAGTCCTTCACTGGGATTTCGGGACGTCCAGGCACGCCCACCTGATTGAGCACCAGCCGCGGCGGCGCATCGTTTGGTCGCGCCCGGCGCACCAGATCCACCATGTTCTTGGCATTGCGCAGGGAGGCTAGGTCCGGGGTCGCCACGATTACCAAGTCGTCGGAAGACAGCAAGATTTTGCGTTTCCAGGTGGTCCAGACGTGCGGCAAGTCGAGAATGACGAAGGGTGCCGCAGAGCGGATCTTCTGGGTTACTTCTTCATAGGCCTCGGGGCCGATCTCGTAATCCACATCCAGTAGAGCCGGCGCAGCGAACAATGACAGACGCTCAGTGCAGCGGGCCATCATCCGGTCCATCAGCACTGGGTCTAGTCGGTCGGGTTGAGTTAGAGCATCGGCGATGCCCTGCAGTGGATCCTGATTGAAGTCCAGGCCAGCAGTGCCGAAAGCCAAGTCCAGATCGACCAGAACTGCGCCGGTTTGTAGCCGTTCGGTGATCGAATGCGCCACATTGTGGGCCAGTGTCGAGGCACCCGATCCGCCCTTGGCACCGCAGAATGCGATCTGCCGCCCGACAAAGGGTGCTGAAGGGTCCGAATAGAGGCTGGTGATTGTGCGCACCAGCTGCAGCGGACTGAAGGGCGGTACGATATATTCCGAAACCCCGCGCCGCATCAGCTCACGATAGAGGGCGATGTCGTTGGCCGCGCCGAGCACCACGACCTTGGTGCCGGGATCGCAAACCTCGGCCAATTGATCGAGCATGGCCAGCAGGTCGGCCGCAGAGTCATGGCTTTCGACCATGACCAACGATGGCGTCGGCTGGCTCTGATAGAGGTCGCGAGCTGCGGCCAGACCGCCGGGCCGCACGGCGACCACCGTGCGCTCCATGCGACGATCCACGGCGGCACGCTCAGCCGCCTCGACGGCTTCAGGACCGGCGGTGAAGATATGAATGGTAATGCGCGGCAGGGTCACTTCGCCCAGCGCGGTCTCTGCGCGGGCGATCAGGTCCTGGACATGGCTCGGTGCGGCTGCATAGGTCTGCGCCGGTTCGGCTTCGACAAGCTGAAGCGGGGGTTCAGTCGCTGGTTCTTCTAAATCTTCGAAGGTCGATGTTGTAAGGGAAGCTGAGACCGCTGGGATATCTTCTTCCACCGCCCAAGGGTCTGCCGGTGCCGCCACGAACTCGTCGTCGGCGTCGTATTCCAGATCAAAAGCGTCGGCTTGGGGTTTCATACGGCTTGGCCCGACATCACTTCACAGCCTGAGAGATCGCGCCCTTGGCCTGATCATCCTTTTCAGACGAGGTAATCTTGCCTTGGCGGTACTTGTCTAAAACGGTCATCCGGCGACTGGCGTCAGCAGGCATCGAGTCGCTGGGCCGGATCAGGTCGCCAGGATTGGCAACCTGGGCCGCGAAATTGGCCGTTACGGCGCAGCCGAAGTTGGGTTGAACGGCGTTGGCGCTTGAATGTGATAGGCTGGTCCAGGTCTTCCCGCATGCCGGAATGACGGCTTCCGTGCGTGGATAGCTGAGGCTGATCACAGCCCCTGGATCGCCGCCGGCGTCGTAGCCGGTCAATAGCAACAGATCGGCCGGAACGCCGCGGTCCATCAGAAAAGTGCGCGCGCCCTCAGCGGTGCGGAACGCGGCTCCGGCATCTGCACCACCGTTCGGCGCACGCAGGGTGATCCTGCCGCCACCGCCGGCGGCCCAGTCTTCAACAAACGCGGCCAAGGCGTTGGCTTGATTGGCCGACAGGCCTTGCGCATGCACAGCCAAGCGAGTTTCAGCCAGGGATTCGATTGCCTTGGCTTGGAAATGCTCAGTCGGTGTCCGCGCGTTTTCGATACGATCCGGAATCTTGGTCGCGCAGCCGCAGAGCCCGAGGAGGACTGTCGCTGCCAAAAGGTGCGGTGTCAGTTTGAGGGTCATTCGATCACGTAGCCGTAAGGCCCCTGATAGGTGTTGTTGCCCTTGGGTTGCGGCTTGGACTTGTAAGCTTGGTTCAGTTGTCCCAGCAGGATGGTTGAGGCGTCATTGGCGATCCGCAGACCATCAGCCGGCGTTTGGAATTTGCTCGGATCCACGGCCTGGACGATGTAGGGCGTCACGATCACCACCAACTCGGTTTCACCTGAGAGATAGTCCCGAGACCTAAACAAACTCCCCAACACCGGCAGGCTGCCCATGCCGGGAACGCCGTCTAGATTTTGCTTGGTTTCTTCTTTCAGCAATCCGGCGATCATCATCGCGCCGCCCGAGGGCAACTCGACTGTGGTTTCGGCTCGGCGAACGTCTAGGGCCGGAATGGTCAGGGCCGTGCCGCTTGCAGAGCTGCCCAGAGTAAAGGCCCCGGTGGCACTGAGCTCAGAGACCTCTGTCGAGATCTTCAGCGAGATGCGACCTGATGACAGCACAATCGGAGTGAAGCCGAGGCCGACGCCGAACGGCTTATATTCAATAGTGACGCGCCCCTTCTCGTCTTGGGCTATGGGGATCGGGAACTCGCCGCCGGCCAGGAACTTCGCAGACTCTCCGGAAACGGCGGTGAGGTTCGGCTCAGCCAGCGTGCGGATCAAGCCCACGCGCTCAAAGGCCTTAAGGGTGGATTCGGCTTGGTTCAGGCCCGGGCTGCCGGCGGTATTCTTGATCGTGGCGGTGTTGTAATTCGACGCAGCGGCTGAATTGCGCACCACGGAGTCACACAGGCGACCCTCTGGGAACCGTGGGTCGCACGGGAATTGCAAGATCGGTTGTTTGGTGGTGTCGAGCTTGTAGCCCGCTGCGACGCCGCCCAGCAGGGAGCCATTGACCGCAAATGTTGCCGCGGTGCCCAAGAGGTACTGGGGTTCACCAAGCTGGTTCAGAACAGCACCGAGATTGAAGCCCAATTGTTTGATCACATTGCGCTGCATTTCCACAACGCGAACCTTGAGCATCACCTGATCTTTGCCGGCAATGCTCAGCATATTGATGACGCGCTTGCCCTCGGGGTCCCGGTCGGAGGTCATGGCGGCCTTGGCGATCCGCAGTGCGTTGTCGGCGTCGCTGAGGTTCGCAACCTGGCCCGACAGCACAACGCTGCCATTGATGCCATCGACCCGCACATGGGCGTTTGGAACCAAGCGGTTGATGGTCTGGGCGATGGCCGAGGTGTCCTGATCAACCCGGATAATTACCGACAGAACCCGGCGACCAGCGGCATCGAAGAAGACCGCGTCTGTTGTTCCGGGGTTTCGACCGAAAATGAAAATGCGCCGCGGACTGCGCAGGACGGTCTCGGCCACCGTTGGGTTGGTGACCAACACGTCGCGGACATCCACGGGCAAGTCGATGATCGCCGACTTCCCCTGGGCCACCGAAAGAGATTGGGAGGTCGCGCCGGGAGCGGCCAGATCAATGCGGATTCCATTTGAAGCCGGGCCCGAAGAGCGGGTGATCGCCCCAGTCTGGGCGATCGCGCCCGAGGTTGGAATCAAAGCAGCAGCCGTAAGGACAGCGGCGAGAGTGAGGAACCTGCGGACCATCACTGAGCTCCCACTTCGGAGGCTTGGCCTGCGCGGTAAACCCTCATGGTGTTGACCATGCGCGGCACCACACCGCGTGCCGCTCCACCGCCGAGATCAGCATAGGATCGCAGGACCAACTGCATTTCGCCTTGGGCCTTGCCTCTGGCCAGGATCAGGGTGTCGGAAGCCGGCACTTCGAGGACCGCCAAGGCACCCACAATGGATTTGGCGTCCTTCTCGGCTTCGGGTTTTTGATCGATGGCCAGAACGCGCAGGTTTCGCATCAGGGTTTCAGAAATGAAGCCCTTGCCCTCCGGACCGGGGCGGCTTTGCAGCACATCAACTCGGTCGCCGGGCAGGATGAAACCACCGGCGGCGGTCTCGGCATTAACGGGGATCGACATGGCCCGCATGCCCGGCAAGAGGACGACGGCCATGTAATTGCTGCCGCCGGCGCGAATGACTTTGTGCGTGGTGATGGGTTCGCCGGAGGTCAGAGCCTCCTTGACGATGCCGCCCTCAAAGGCCTGCATCGGGCCCGAGGCCAGGACGAGATCATGGGTAACCTGCGCCGCCTTTTGAGCGACCTTCTGGGCCTGCGTTTCCGGTGGTGGTGCCGATGACGCCCCATTGGTCACAAAGGTTGGGTTTAGAGCGTCCATCGGCCATTCTTGCCAGTCCATGTCCGTGGTGCCGATCCGGTAACCGACAGCCATGTCATGCTTTGCGACCAGAACCTGGGCCATTGGCCGTGGTGGCGGTGCAACAGCGACCGCGACCGGCGGGGGTGGCTTCTTAGGCGTGACCATGCCCTTCACCATGAAGGCCAAGACTATGGCGACCAAGGCGGCGATAGCGATGATGGCCAGTCGAAGAGCGCTCATGGCGACCCGAAACTCCCGTAAGGCGGATCAAGTGCGGCGGGCCATCTTTCGGGACGACACACGCGATGCGAACACCCAGCATTCTGCCAAGTTACCAACATGTGCGGTCGGCATGGTTAACGCCGACCTAAGAGCGAGTGTTATGCGAGCGCCTGAGCCAGGGTCGATAGCGGAAAAGCCACCAAGGCCCCGGTGGCGATCGCCACCCCATAGGGCACATTTTCGCCTGGGGTCGCCAGTCGCCCGAACCAAGCGGGACCAGTCTGCACATAGGGCCTCAACCAGAGGGACCGCAGGCCAAGCAGACCGAGCGCCAGACCACCGCCGGCGACGCCTGTAACCGCTAAGTAGGTAAAACCGGCCGGGATACCCAGCCAGAGGCCGGCTGCGGCGAACAGTTTGGCGTCGCCGCCGCCGATCCATCCCAGAGCAAACATGATCATGCCTAGCAGCAGGGCGATTACACCGATGCCGAGGTGGGTCATTAGCGCGGCTGTTGGCACCCCAAGCAGCAGCGCGGTCGGGACGAAGACCAGGGCCAATGCCACAGAGATCCAGTTGGGGATTGTGTAGCTGGTGACATCTTGCAACGCCGCGATGATGACCAGGGCGGGAAAGACGCCGAGAATGAGCAGAGACGGGTTCATGTATGTTGTCCGACCGGTGTCCGGGGTTCCAGACTTATGATGCGGCCTTCAGATGAACGGAGGGTTGAAATGCGAAAAGGCCGCGACGCTTTCGCGTCGCGGCCCCTGCGATTTCGTGGTGCGAATGCCTTATTGGGGCATCGCGTTGGAAATCTTGGTGAAGGTGCCGCTGATCTTGGTGGCCATGGTGTTCATAGCGGTGATCAGCACGACGGCGATCAGAGCCGCGATCAGGCCATATTCAATGGCTGTGGCACCGGATTCGTCGTTCAGGAAGCGCGTGACAAACTTAGACATGGGTATTCTCCTTTGTTAGCGAGCAGACTGTTGAGGTCTCAAGCCGCAATGACCTGCTCACCTCGATTTCGCAGGACCGTTTTCCCACATCTCGTTTAATGTCGAGTAAACATCCAAGTAGTTAGAAGAAATTTTCTATAGTTTACTTGTATTTACTATTATCACAGATTAACCATACTTGTGTCTTTGGCGCTAAATCAGGGCGTTTCACATATTGATTCTCGCGCGCGCGTGAGGGCTCCAATCTTTATTGTTTCTTGACCATTTCGACCGAGTCTGACGTCCACATAAGAAGTATCGGATTAGACCCATGCCACGTCTGGTGCCCCCTCTGGCCCTGCTCCTTGGAGTCCTCGCCACCCCAGTGACCAGCGTTGGCGCAGAGACTTATGCGGTCATTCTCGACCAAAGCACGCCGATCGCGTTGCCGGCGGGTGCGCAACGGGTGATGATCGGCAACCCCTCCATCGCCGATATCAATGTTTTGGATGCCCGCACTGGGGTTTTGCTGGGTCGTAGCTATGGCACCACCAACCTGCTGGTCCTTGATGCGCGGGGGCGAACCCTTCTGGAGCGCCAGATCGTTGTCGCCAGCTCTGATCTCAATCGAATTTCGGTCTATCGGGGCGACAGCGTCAATCCCTCTCGCGTCGACAATTTTGCCTGTTCCCCGCGTTGCGAACGCACGCCAATGCCAGGCGAGCCAGACGTCGAATATAACCGCTACGTCTCGCCCTATACGAGCTACAGCACCAGGACCAATGAAGGGCGATCAAACGCCGGGTCCGCAAAACCGCCGCCATAAACCTCCGATTCAGCAGACTGAGTTATGATCTGGACCTCGATAGGTATTGAGGACCCCATGATTGCTGCCCCAAGTTCAGCCATCGCTGCCCTAAGACGGTTTGCCCATGCCGAGCGTGGCGCGATCGCTGTGGAATTCGCCCTCATCTCCTTGCCGTTTCTGGTGTTGCTGTTCGGCATTATCGAGCTGGGGATGGTGTTCCTGGTGTCGGTGACCCTTCAGAACGGCACAGACTTCGCGGCCCGCAGCTTGCGGACGGGTCAGTTCCAGACCAGCGGCAACACCACCAAGGCCGACTTCAAGAACATGGTCTGCAACAACATGACTTGGCTGGCCGCCAGTTGTGCAACCAACCTCTCTGTGGATGTCCAGACCTTCTCCAACTTCAACGCGCTCAGTGGGACTGGCTCGGTGAATCCCACGACGTTCAATCCTGCGGCAACCTGTTGGTCTTCGGGTCAACCAGGCGACATTGTCTTGGTGAGAACCTATTACAAGTGGCAGATATTCACCCCGTTACTCAATGCAGCGCTCGTCAATATGGGTGCCGGCTCGGGCCAACGCCTGATTGGTTCCGCTACCAGTTTCCGCAATGAACCTTGGTCATCGCAATCACCCGTGGGGGCTGCATGCTAAAACGCTTTTTCAAACAACAGTCCGGCGCAGCGGCCGTTGAGTTCGCCTTTATCGCACCGATCATGCTGATGATGTATTTCGGGATCGCCGAATTGACTCAGGGCATGATGGCTGACCGCCGGGTGGCCCACGTCGCCTCGACCATCGGCGACCTGGTGGCGCAGGAAGCGCAGATCAACCAGGCCAGAATGGATGACGTCTTTACCGTCGGCGGCGCGATTATCGCGCCCTTTCCCACCAGCAGTCTGTCTATGCGAGTCACCAGCATAAAAACCGACCAGTCCGGCACGCCGACTGTTGCCTGGAGCAAGGTCTCCGGCGCTGGATTTTCAGCCATGACCGGAACCGTTGTGGGCCTGCCCTCGGGCCTATTGGGAAACAACGACAGCGTGATCATGGCCGAGTCAAAATATACCTACACCTCGGCCATCCAGAAGACCGTGACGAGCCCCATAACCCTGGGTCAGAAATCCTACCTCAAGCCGCGAAAAGGCACTGAGGTGGTTTGGTCGGCGAGCTAATTCGGCACCGACGACTCAGCGTCGACCTTTGTGGTGCCCAGAGCGTCGGATAGTCTTGCCTGAGGCCTCATCAGCCATCTGGCGAATCCGAACTGCACCGGGATCAGCATCCACATAAATTGTGGGGCTCTGACCATGCCGAAGTGGAGTGCCACGAGGCATCCGGCGAAGGCGACCCCCGGCGATGCCGCGCGAATCACCCGATAGATGCGCTCGCGCCGCGTCATGCCGCCGACCAAGATCCCAGCGTTTCGCGTTGACACCAGGATCAGGCCAATCATGCCGAGCGAGGTCGCGATCAATACCGCGCTGTAAAAATACCAGCCCAAGAAACTAAACCACGCTTGGCTAACGAGGCTCGAGGCGAAGGGCAACAGGCAGACCGGCGCCAGGAGGACCAGGTTCATCACGCTGGTGGGCCAATCAAACCGCGACAGCCGCCGCAATATGTTCATGTGGGAGGTCCAGATCAGGGCTACCAACCCAAAGCTTAAGGCAAAGGCGATCAGGTGGTTGGCCATCTCGGCCACCGCGTGCGCTGGGTCGCTGGCATGGGGCGGCTTTAGCTCCAGCGCCAGCAGCGTGAGCACAATGGCGAACACTGCGTCCGAGAAGAACAGCATACGGTGCAGCAGCCGCTCGTCTTCGGTCTCATGATTGTCGGCGGCGGGCATGGCTTCAACTCGTTGGCAGTTCAGCGCCCCGTGGTAACGCGCTGGACGGGGAACTGTCGAGACATTGCGATTGCCATTTAAGCGGGAAACACCGAATCTGCGGTCCAGTCACTAATCTTGGGGGGAAGCTGATGATCCGACAGTTCGCGATACTGGGCATGGTCGCCTTGCTCTGGGGAAGTGGTCCCGCGCGCGCCCAGCCCGCTGCGCCTGCGACGCCGTCGCCGGCCGATTTTGCACCGGAAATCACACGCTTTGGCGAGCTGGACGCGACAGTTCCGCCGCCGCCCTGCGGCTTCCTGTTTGTCGGTTCCTCGTCGATCCGCTTCTGGCGCGGCCTGGGCAGCGATATGGCTCCCTATTCGGTGATTAATCGCGGCTTCGGTGGAGCCAAGATCAGCGACGTGAACTTCTATTTCGACAAGGTGGTCAGCCCCTATCGTCCCCGAGCGATCTTTTTCTATGCCGGGGAGAACGACCTTTGGGCGGGTGGCAAAGCGCAGGACGTCGTTGCCGACT
This sequence comes from Alphaproteobacteria bacterium, assembly GCA_031367205.1. GTDB lineage: Bacteria > Pseudomonadota > Alphaproteobacteria > Caulobacterales > Caulobacteraceae > Phenylobacterium. The sequence continues at coordinate 1,933 of JANLPK010000141.1, read as the reverse complement.
TCCAACGATTCCTAGATCTTAAAACCCAGGCGCTCGAGAACACGCCAGTCTATTTTATCTCACTGAAGCCCTCCAAGCAGCGACTGGCGCAATTCGAATTGCAGAGTCAGGTCAATGGTCAGTTGAAGGCGCTAGCCCGAAAACGCAACGACCTCACCTATGTGGATGTGGTGCCGATCATGCGCGATCACGGCGCGCCCAAAGAGGTATTTGTTGCCGACGGTCTTCATATGACCCCGGAAGGCTACGCCCTGTGGACGAAGGTCGTGCGCCCGGTCGTCGAACGCGATGTCGCCGCCAAGCGCACCTGTAAAGCGCCGGTCAAACCTTAAGGCTTGGCACCCGCGTCGTTTGGGTTATCGTTGTTCATATGACCGCTCGACAGAGGCGGGGTGGAGGAACATGCGATGAAGTTCACTTGGTTCAACCTGATGCCATGGCCCTATCTGCCGGACGACTTCCGGGAGACCAATAGGTCTGTCTGGGTAGATATTGATCAGAAGCTGTTTGATCCCGCCAAGAGCCACGCGGTCTACAACACCTATATGGACCTGCTGGAATATGCAGATACGCTCGGCTTTGACGGCGTGGGCGTCAATGAACACCACCAGAACGGCTACGGCATCATGCCCAGCCCCAATATCATCGCTGCGGGCTTAGCGCGCCGCACCAAGAATGCCGCCATCGTGGTCTTGGGCAATTCTATTGCACTCTATAATCCGCCGGTCCGGGTGGCCGAGGAATTCGCCATGCTCGACTGCATTTCGGGTGGGCGATTGGTGGCCGGGTTCCCGGTCGGCACCTCGATGGACACCAACTATTGCTACGGCCAGATCCCGTCTCTAACCCGCGAAAAATACAATGAAGCTCATGACCTGATCATCAAGGCTTGGACCACGCGGGAGCCCTTCGCTTTCAACGGTCGCTACAACAAGCTGCGCCACGTCAATATCTGGCCGCGCCCGATCCAGGATAAGCCGCACCCACCGGTCCACATTCCGGGCGGCGGGTCTGTCGAGACCTATGACTTCTGCATCGACAACACCTATTCTTATTCCTATCTCAGCTTCTCAGGCTACCTGCGGGCTCAGGCCCTGATGGACGGCTATTGGCGCCGCGTGGATGAGCGCGGGGTTGATAAGAGCCCCTATCGCGCGGGCTTTGCCCAAACCATCCTGGTGGCCGAGACCGACGAAGAGGCCGAGCGGCTCTATTCGGAGCATGTCAGCTATTTCTATAATCGCTGCCTGCACGTCTATCCGGGCTTCGCCGATGCGCCCGGCTACCGGACGATCAAGACCATCCAGACCGGGGCGCTCTCGCAATATGCGCCGCCGACCGGAGGCTATACCCAGCTCACCTGGAAGGAACTGACTGAGCAGGGCCACGTGATCGCCGGATCGCCTGAGACCGTGCGTCAGCGGATGGAAGAGTTGATCAAGGGCCTGAACGTCGGCAACATCTTTTGCCTGATGCACGTGGGCAATATGCCCGCCGACAAGTGTATGTATTCCACCAAACTGTTCGCCGAGAAGGTGATGCCCAAGCTTCGCAACATGTTCCCAGATTGGGATGACGACAACCGCTTCTGGACCAGCCCGCTGGACCAGCGCGTCACCTCCGGCAGCCTGCCCAAGGAGGCACCCACCAGTGCTGAATTGGCCAAGACCTACGGCGAGAGAGTTTGATCATGGACCTGAAAACCCTTGAAACCCCGCACGTCCCGGTCCGCTATTTCGAGGGCGGCGCGGGGCCGGAGCTGGTCTTTCTGCATGGCGCGGGCGGCATCACGGCGGAGGACCCTTTCCTCAACGCCTTGGCGCAGAAATATCACGTCTATGCGCCGCTGATTCCCGGCTACGGCGACAGCGAAGAATGCGCTGAGATCCGCGATATGCTGGATTTCACTCAACACACTTGGGATGTGGTCGCG
>JANLPK010000134.1:0-14527 GCA_031367205.1 Alphaproteobacteria bacterium | reverse complement strand
CGAAACCTCCGAAACCCCGGCCGCCGCCGGCGCACGCCGCCCCTTCTTCCGTCGCCGCAAGGTCTGTCCGTTCTCCGGGGCCGGTGCGCAGAAGATCGACTATAAGGACGTCAAGCTCCTGCAACGCTACATCTCTGAGCGTGGCAAGATCGTCCCCTCACGCATCACGGCGGTCTCGGCCAAGAAGCAACGCGAACTGGCCAAGGCCATCAAGCGCGCCCGTTTCCTGGCCCTGCTCCCCTATGTCGTTCAATAGGGAGCCACGCACATGAAAGTCATTCTCCTCGAACGTGTCGAAGGCAAGGGCGTCCTTGGCGACGTGATCACCGTCAAAGACGGCTTTGCGCGCAACTTCCTCCTGCCGCGCCACAAGGCGCTCCGCGCCAATGCCGGCAATATGAAGGTCTTCGACGTCCAACGCGCCGAGATCGAAGCCCGCAACCAAAAGACCAAGGAACAAGCCGGCAAAGCGGGCGAAAAGCTGGACGGCACATCCTACATCACCATCCGTCAGGCAGGCGAAAGCGGCCAGCTCTACGGTTCAGTGACCGGTCGCGACGTTGCCGACATCGTCAATGGCGAAGGCGGCAAGGTCGAGCGCGCGATGATCGTTCTGGATAAGCCGATCAAGACCCTGGGTCTCCACGAGATCAAGGTGCGCCTGCATGCCGAAGTCATGGTCACCGTGACCCTGAATATTGCGCGCAGCCAGGATGAGGCAGATCGCCAAGCCCGCGGCGAAAACATCATCGACGCCCAGTTCGAAGAAGACCGTCTGGCCGCCGAAGAAGCTGCCAGCGACATGAAGGCCGGCGGCGCCGGCAGTCACGAAGGCGACTATAGCGAGGCCTAAGCGCCTCACTTAGAGCCAACCATCTCAAAGGGCGCGGGCCAGTTCCGCGCCCTTTTTGTTTCACGATCTCAGTTTCCTGTGGGCATGCTGTCGAAAACGCGAACGCGCCCAATTCAGAGGAACCCCCGCCATGACCACCATCGACCCCGGAACCCCCGACCTCTTGGCCAATCTCGACGGCGGGGTTCTGACCATCACCCTCAACCGTCCTGAGGCGCGCAACGCCATGAGCGGTGAGATGAACGATGCCCTGGCCCAGCAACTGGCGGACGCCGAGCTTAACCCCAAGGTCAAATGTGTTGTCCTCACCGGGGCCGGCAAGGGCTTCTGTGCCGGCGGTGACGTCAAGGGCATGAACACCCGCAATGAGAGCGACGGCGGCAACACCACAATTGACGGGGCGATCCATCGCCAGCGGGTCAATCAAAGGGCCACAGCGGGTCGCCTGTTCAAAATGCCTAAGCCCACCCTGGCCGCCCTCCCCGGTCCCGCCGCCGGTGCCGGTCTCTCCCTGGCGCTCGCCTGCGACATGCGCATCATGGCCAACACCGCGATCATGACCACCGCCTTCGCTCGGGTCGGCTTCTCCGGCGACTATGGCGGCACCTATTTCCTCACCCAACTGGTGGGCTCGGCCAAGGCGCGGGAGCTCTATTACCTGTCGGAGCGCGTGAACGCCGACGAAGCCCTTCGTCTGGGTCTGGCCAACTGGATCTGCGCACCCGAAGACCTCGCGGCCAAGACCACCGAAATCGCCCAGCGCCTCGCCAATGGCCCGACCGTCGCCTATCGCTACATGAAGGAAAACCTCAACCGCGCCATGTCGGGTGACTGGGACGATTGCCTGGATCTCGAAGCCACCCACCACGTCCACTGCGGCCAGACCCATGACCACCGCGAGGCCGCCAAGGCCTTCGTCGAAAAGCGCGAGCCGGTGTTTAGCGGACGCTGATCAAACGAGGTAAAACCGCGTTCCGCAGAGGTCGACCTGATCGTCGCTGACATAGGCACCCCGCGCCTTGGCCCGTTTTAGAATGTGCCGGCGATCAGCCACGGCGATGTCAAGGCCGCCCAAGCCAGGACCCCGGCCATCTGTGGCTTCAACAAATCGCAAACGCGCATTGTTGAGCTGGACCGACAATTCAGCACCCTCCCGATCTAGGGGCAGGCCCAGCACCCCAGCCCAATGCTGCGCGAGCGCCAGCGGATCAGGGCCTTGAAGTTCAACCCCCAGCAAGTCGATCGTCACGTCTTGCCGGACCTTGTGCTCCCAGCCCCCACCACCGGCGGGCATCCAATTGCCGCTCAAATCTTCGCTCTTATCCCACTCGATTTCCAGGAACGCTGCGTGCATGTCGCCGGGATGTAGCTGGATCAAGCTCCAGTCTTCCCCACTGCGCTCATAGGCCACCCGGACTCCGAGGTCCGCCGCCTGTTGCCGCACGGCCAGTTGGTTGGTCTTAGTGTCTGCCTGGGTGATCACCATATAGCCGCCGTCGCCGCCCCGACGGTCGAGATAGCGACCGCCCGCCGTGCCCTCGCCGATCGGGGCCACCACCTCCAGAAAGTTGCGGCCCACCGGCAGCAACGTGTTCTCCAGCCCGAACGCCGCCACCGCCGGGTCCACATAACCGCGCTCAAGCCCCAGCACGTCACAGAGCCCCTCGATCACGGGTTCAAGCTGACGGGCGACTAGGCAAATCTGACGAAGTTGAATGCTCATTTGGCCCCGCGTTGCTTTGTCCCAGGTTTCAAACCCGCCCGCATCTTCTCAGGATCAACGATCCTAAAATACTCATTCCCGTTGGAGACAAACCGCATGGCCCTTGCCTTGGTCAGGTTGCGATGGAGCCGCCACGCCCAGGCCGACACCCAGGATTTACCCCTGACCTTGGCCGGAGCAATGCTGGTTCGATCAACATAGGCGTCAGTCCGCTCTCCGGCACCGGTCAACCCACCCTAAGGCTGCCAAACGAAAACCACCCGTTGAAACGCCCATGTTCAGCCTTCCGCGCGACCCCATCAAAACGCTCGACGACGGCGAGTGTCAATTGCTCCGGCCCCACGACAAAAAATCGTCTCTCGGCAGATTAGTCGATGACTTGAATCTGGAATTCTTCGACGAAGGCACCTCTCGGTTACCATTCCTGCGCTATAGGCCGTCGTGGGTCCCAAGGATCCAACGATTATTTGTGCGACATGACGAGGCAGGTACACCCCATGCTCAAGACTCACCAGACAGCATTAGCTCTCCTTGCGACTTTCATCGTCACCGCCTCAACGGGATCAGCCATCGCCGCTGAACCCCCCAAGATGGTGCCTCGCCTTGAGGCCGGACCTCCCGCCATTGTCGGCGGTTTTGCGCAAGCCAAGGACAATGCGCCGGAACTGCGCGCCGCGCGCAACATGGCAGTCGCTGAACTCATCAAACGCAAAGGGGCCAATAGCGCGCCCAATGTGATCCGCGAAGAGGTTCAGGTGGTTGCGGGTCTAAACTACCGTTTCCTGATCAGAGCCGCCCAAGGCCCGACCTATGAAGTCATCGTCTATCGGCAGCTCAACGGCAGCATGAACGTGACCAAGTTCGAGCAGCGGCGCTAGACTCACGTCTGCCCCTTGGTTCTCCACAGGCTGAATGAAACCTGTGGGTGCCCCATCAAAGCCGGTGACCGAACGTCATGCATTAGGCTAGCGTTAACCAATGGCCCTGGTTCCCGCACTCGACCTTCGCGTCGCCCACAACGACACTTCGATCCCGCACACCCCCGCCAATGTCGAGGCCGAACAGGCTCTGCTGGGTACCATCCTCTACGACAACGCGGCCTTTGAACGCCTGGGAGATTTCCTTCAGGCGCGCCACTTCTATGAGCCCTTCCACCAACGCCTTTTCGCCGCTGTCGAGACCCATATCCGTAAGGGTCAGCTGGCCGAACCGATCCTGTTGGCCGAACAGTTCAGCCGCGATCCGGCCTTTGAAGAGCTTGGCGGGGTCCGCTATCTCGCTGATCTGGTGGACCGCGCCCCGCCTGCCGCCAACATCCCCGACTATGGCCGCGCGATCTATGACCTGGCGATCCGCCGAGACCTGATCCGCATCGGTGGTGATATTTCGGTCACCGCCCAGGCCCCCGACGAGGATCGCTCGGCCCGCGATCAGATCGAGTCTGCCGAGGCCCAGCTCTACGCCTTGGCCGAGACCGGCGGCACCTCGCAGGGGTTCATTCCATTCGCCGACGCTCTGCACGGCGCCGTCGCCATGGCCGCCGAGGCCCATAGCCGCGACGGCGGCTTGGCCGGGGTCTCTACAGGCCTCATTGATCTCGACCAAAAGATCGGCGGCCTGCACCCCTCTGACCTTGTGATCATCGCTGGACGCCCGTCGATGGGGAAATCCAGCCTCGCCTGCAACATCGCCTTCGATATCGCCAAGCACTATGCTTGGGAGCCCCAACCCGACGGCTCGAAGAAGACGGTGGCCGGTGGCGTGGTCGCCTTCTTCTCTCTGGAAATGGCCGCCGAGCAGCTGGCTATGCGCCTGTTGGCCGAGGTGTCCGGCGTCTCCGGTGACCGCCTGCGCAAGGGCGAGATCGACGCCTCAGAGTTCGGCCGTATCCGCGAAGCCGCGCTCGAAATTCAAGAGGCCCCGCTCTATATCGACGCCACCGGCGGCATCACCATGGCCAAGCTGGCCGCCCGCGCGCGCCGCCTCAAACGCCAACACGGCCTGGACGTCATCTTCATCGACTACCTCCAGCTCATCACCGGTGGTGACCAGAAGACCGACAATCGCGTGCAAGAGGTCTCGATGATCACCCAAAGTCTCAAGGCGCTCGCCAAGGAACTCTCCGTCCCAGTCATTGCCCTGGCCCAGCTCTCGCGCCAGGTGGAGAACCGCGAAGACAAGAAACCCCAACTCTCCGACCTACGGGAATCCGGCTCCATCGAACAAGACGCCGACATGGTCATGTTCATCTACCGCGAGAGCTACTACCTAAGCCGCATGGAGCCCCGCGAGGGCACCGCCGAACACCTCACCTGGCAAGATCAGATGGACCAGGTCACCGGCGAAGCCGACATCATCATCGGCAAACAACGCCACGGCCCCATCGGCAACGTCAAACTCAGCTACAACGAAGAAATCACCAAGTTCGGGAACCTTGCGCGGGATAAGGCAAGATATACGCCGAGGTAGGGCAAACAAAGGTCGAAGCGGTCTGCGCCTTCCCGCCACGAAGTGGGGGAAGTGGGCCGACATGTCCTGCCCGGATAGCTTGGCAACAGAATGGACCGGATGGCTGGGTGGCAGTTCTCTGTTGGCAGGGAGACCTGCTGATGCCTTGTCAAACGCGCTATCATCTGCTATCGTTTGTCGATGCCCCAACTCCTCGTCAGAGACGTGCCCCTCGATATTGTCGAAGCCCTCAAGCGCCGGGCGTCCGGCCATGGGCGGAGCGCGGAGGCCGAGCATCGGATAATTCTGGAACAGGCGCTAAAGGCCGGGCGAGCGTCCTTCCGCGCGCGGGCACGAACCCTGCGGGACGAGACCGCAGGACGCATTGTCGGTGAGTCCGCTGACTTGATCCGCGCAGATCGCGACAGCCGGTGAGCGTTGTCGTTGACGCCTCGGTCGCCCTGAAATGGGTGTTGGACGAGCCAGGCAAAGACGCCGCAGACGCCTTGCTGGACGAAGACCTGATTGCCCCGTCCCTCTGGCTGCTGGAGGCCGCCAACGTACTCTGGCAAAGGCGGCGGCGCGGCGAGCTGACCGCGACCCAGGCCCATGCGCGCCTTGACGAACTCTACAACGCCCCGGTGGCCACCCTGCCGATTGAGGATTACCTGCGCGCTGCCTCTGACCTCGCCGCTCTGTTGGATCATCCGGTCTATGACTGCGTCTATCTGGCGTTGGCCGTGGCAGAGGACAGCTACGTCGTGACCGCAGATCGCCGATTTCACGCGGCGGTGGAACGGGTTGAGGCGTTGCAGGGGCGGGTGCGTCTGTTGGCATAAAATGGCAGATCACCCGGCTGATGAGCTATGGTCATCGCGCGCTGAGGCCCGACGAAAAATAGATGACGACATTAATTTCGCGTTGAGTGTCGGTCTCACCGATTGTCGTTCGTCTTGGTTCCGAGACAGCCGCTGTGGCTGCTCAAAACAAAGGAACCAAACCATGCCCCTTGTCACCACCGGGCTCTATGCAGCCCCTCTAACCCTCATCATGATCGCCCTCTCCATGCACGTGACCATGCTGCGGGCCAAGACCGGCATTTCCATTCTGGATGGCGGCAACCTCGACCTTGCCGAACGCATCCGTCGCCACGGCAATTTCATCGAAACCGCGCCCATGGGCCTCCTGCTGATCGCGATTGCTGAGCTGTCAGGCGGAGAAGCCGTCTTTCTCAACATCTCCGGCTGCCTGCTGGTCGCGGGACGTCTCCTGCACGCTCGGGGACTAAATCGTAACAATGGCACGGCTCCGGCACGCATTGCCGGTGGCGTGGCCACTACAATGGCGGCCATACTCATGGTCATCACAACCCTGCGTCACGTCCTTCCCAACCTGTCGCTCTAGACCCCTGTCCTGCGCGACTGTTGATTCACACCTAAAGACAATCAAGGATCACTCACATGAAGTATCTCGCCCTCATCTACAGCGCGGTCGGCGCAACGCCCGCCTACGGCACCCCCGAATTCGGCCCCTTTATGGCGGCCTATCAAGCCGCCAACGCGGTCTATGCCCGCGACGGTGTGCAGACTGCTGGGGAGGCGTTGCAACCCGCCTCCACCGCGACCACCGTCAAGGTTCGCGGCGGCAAGACTGAAACCATGGATGGCCCCTTCGCCGAAACCAAGGAGCAGCTCGGAGGCTTCTATGTCTTCGATTGCCCCAACCTGGACGAAGCCATTCGCTACGCCGCCATGATCCCGACCGCCGCCCACGGCGCTGTCGAGCTCTGGCCGGTGATGGAATTCGGTTGATCTCACTCAATGGATAGGGGTCTCCAGACTGGGCGGGCTCGCAATAGCGTCGCTGCTGTGGCGCGCGACCAGTCTGGCCGACTCTTGTCGGTTCTAATCAGGGATCTCGGCGATTTTCAGCTGGCGGAAGACTGCCTTCAAGAGGCCCTAGAGTCGGCTCTAGTCCACTGGGATCGCAATGGCGAACCGGCCTCTCCCGCAGCATGGCTCCTGCAAACCGCCCGCCGTAAGGCCATAGATCGAATTCGCCGATCGCAGAACTTTCAGCGTAAAGCTCAAGAGTATGGGCACCTCATCGCCCTGGATCAGGCGACCCATCACGAGCCAGACGACACATCCATCCCCGATGAACGCCTACGCCTGATCCTTACCTGTTGCCACCCGGCCCTGGATCAGAAGACCAGTGTCGCCCTGACCCTACGCACCCTCTGCGGCCTGACCACAATTGAGATCGCACGCGCCTTCCTCGACTCCGACGAGGCGATGCAGCAGCGCCTTGTGCGGGCTCGGCACAAGATCTCCAAGGCCAAGATACCCTTCGAGATCCCGGGCTCGGAGGCTTGGCCGACACGACTGAGCGCGGTACTTTCGGTGATCTACCTCGTCTACAACGAAGGCTATGCCGCCACCCATGGCGACCAACAACTTCGTACTGATCTCTGCCAGGAAGCCATTCGCCTGGGTCGGATCATGGTCCACCTCTGCCCTCATGAACCAGAGGCGGAGGGATTGCTGGCCTTGATGCTCCTTAACCATGGCCGGGCGCAGGCTCGAACCGATCTCGACGGTGCTTTCATTCCCCTGGATCAGCAGGATCGCGCCCTCTGGGACCGCAACTTGATCGCCGAAGGGACGGACCGCCTAGGTCACGCGCTCAACCATCGCCGCGCAGGTCCCTACCAGATGCAGGCCGCCATCAGCGCGCTACACGCCGACGCGCCTGATCCGGCCCAGACCGACTGGCATCAGATCCAGCTGATCTATGACGGCCTTCATGCCCTGTCGGCCAACCCGGTCTTCCTGCTCAACCGAGCCGTGGCAATGTCCTATGCCGAGGGACCCGCACCTGCCCTGGCCGCCCTTGAGCCGCTCTCGGTTCTCCTCGAGACCTACCAACCGTTCCACGCCGCCCTCGCTGACCTCTTGCGGCGCCTCGAGCGGCGAACTGAAGCTGAGATCGCCTATCGCCGCGCCATTGCTCTCAGCCAAAACCAAGGCGAGATAACCTTCCTTCGCAAACGACTCTCCGACCTGTCGGGTGTGGAGTGAGAGTTCCGATCTCGGGTCAGGCTGCCGGCTGCCTCTAGCTCTCAGTTCTCCTTACCGCTATCAGGCGGCCATGCCCTCTCCCGCCGCTGCGCGCCTCACCATCGATCTGGATGCCCTAGCCCACAACTACGCCGTCTTGCAGGCCCATGCCCCCGGTGCGGACATGGCCCCGGTGGTCAAGGCTGACGGCTATGGCCTGGGTGCCGGGCCCATCGCCCGACGCCTCTGGGCCGAGGGTGCCCGCGCCTTCTTCGTCGCGCGCCTGTCCGAGGGTGAGGCTCTTCGCGCCGCGCTCACGCCTGACCGCCCCGCCACCATCTACGTCCTCGACGGCCTAACGCCGGGCACAGGCCAGCGCCTGCACGCCGCAGACCTAACGCCTGCCCTCACCAGCCTCGCCCAGCTTGCAGAAGCGACAGCCTTCGCCGCCAGCCTGCCCGGCCCTTGGCCCGTCGCCCTACACGTGGATACCGGCGTCAATCGCCAAGGTCTGACTCTAGGGCAGATGATCAGCCTGCCACCCCTGCCGTCCACCCTCGACCTTCGCCTCGTCATGAGCCACCTCGGCTCAGCCACCAGCCCGGCTGACCCACGCAACCCGGCCCAACTGGCCAAGTTCCGCGCCGTGGCCGCACGGTTCCCCGACATCCCCCTCAGCCTCGGGGCCTCCGCGGGCATCTTCCTTGGTGCCGACTATCGCTTCGACCTGGTCCGCCCCGGGGTCAGCCTCTATGGCGGTGGTCCCGAAGAACGCCCAGACCCACGCCTGAAGGCCGTCGCCACCCTGGACGCCCCCATCCTGGATATCCGCCAGGTCGCAGCCGGTGAATTGCTAGGCTATGGCACTGGCGTCACCCTGGCCCGCGCTACCCGCCTCGCCGTGGTCGCCGCAGGCTATGCCGACGGCCTGATCCGTCAGGCCAAGGGTGCCGCAACGGCTTGGTTCGCAGGCGCGTTGCGACCCATCCTGATCGTAAATATGGACATGATCGCCATTGACATCGGCAACGCCCCCGCGCGGCCCGGCGTCCGAGTGGAGCTGCTGGGACCCAACGCCTCGCTCGACGATCTGGCCTCCGCCGCCGGCACCGTGGCACACGAATGCCTTGTCCGGCTCAGTCAGCGCGCGCAGCGCAGCTATGTCGGTGAGGTCTAACCCCCGAATGACCGACGCAGCGAGATGTTCAAACTGCCGTCCCATTGCAGATTGCGCACATCGATATAGTCCACGACACCGAGGTTACGCGGACCGACAAACACCTCACGGATACGCAGGGTGTTACGGTGATTAAACGTCTGAGCCTCGATCCGCAGGGTGAGGTTCGGGGCTGCCCGATACTCGGTAAACACCGACATCGCCGTGGTGTTTTTCTTGGTCTCGATCTCGGTCAGCCGGTAGGCACTGTCGTGATGAGCTCCGATCACGTCAAAGCCCCATACGGATCTAAGCCTTGGAATATCCTGGGTGAAGTGCAGGTCCCAGTTCAGCGGGCTCGTCCCCGCAGCGTCACGCCCCCCGTTGGACCGCAGCGTCGATATCTGCCGCGACTTGCCGGTGATCGGGTCTATGACCTCACTATCGCGCCGCGTTACCTGACCGCGCAGTTGCGCCGCGGGAATGCCCAAACGGTCGAGCGGCAAGGTCAGGCTGGCCTGGAGCTCATTGCGAAAGCCTTTTCCGATATTGCCCGGCGCATCGGCCAAGATCACCCCGGTCGCGCTGTAAACCGGTACCCGATCCACGACGTCATTCAACTCGAAGTGCCGGGCGGTCAGCACCAAGGCACCGTTACCCCAGAGTCGCTGCTCAAAGGCCGCCTCGCTCACCCAGGCCTGTTGCGGCGTCAGATCGGGATTGCCCACTGACAAGGTGCCCGTCGAGGCCACACTATTGGTCGCCACATAGTCTTCGAAGTTCAGTTGCCCGACTTCGCGCTCATAGCGCAGGCGCAGTTGGCGCGTCGGGCTGATCACCCAGGTCGCGGCCAGTCGCGGCTTCAGATACTGCAGATGATTATCCAACACCACGTCGCCCTGCGAGGTGGTGGCTGTGCGCTCCTGGCGAAGGCCCGCCTCCAGAGTCAGAGCATCTGTAGCGCGCCACGTGCCGCGCAGGGTCAACTCAGCACGTCGTTCCTCGATATGCACATTGGCCGCAGGCACCACGCTGACAACCTTATTCACCACCAAGCCGGTGGCGCTATCCATCTTGTTGAGAGCACCCTCAAGGCTGGCCTCGAACGACAACCGCGCCGATTGCCGCTTCTTCAGGATCAGCCTTCCAACGCTCTCCTGGCCGGTCCGGTCCAGTTTGAAGTCGCGCGCCAGACCCGGTGCCTCAAAATGCGAGGTCGAATTCGTCTCGTTGACCTGTTGAAAGGCCACCGCCTCCAGCGCCAGGCTGGAGGTCAACGGACGCGAATAGCGTCCCCCCACCTCGGTCTGTGCGCGCAGGAAGGTGTCGTACTGATATTCTCGGCCTCCACCCACATAGCGATCATAGAGCTCAGACGAGAACGGGCTCATCTGGTAGGCGGCCGTCATCCGTAGGCGGCCTGCGCCCACTGGAGTCTCATAGGCCCCGGTTGTCGCAAAGCCGCGCCGCGTCGCATCGGCGTCGATGTTGGAGGCAATCCGCGTGGTGCCGTTGGCATTGGTGCGCCGGCGGTGGCCGTCGCCCATCTCATCGAAGGCCCCCATGCTGAACGCCTGCGACAGCTCAGCCGACCGTCCCCCAGGCCAACGCCATTGCGCTTCCGCGCGCAGCCCGTTCAGCACCCGTCCGTCATACACAATGCTGGTGCTCGGCGTCACGGCGGCGCGAAACCCGGCGGTTTGCTTGCGCACCACATTTGCCATGACTGAGCGGCCGTCCATATCGATTCCCAGCGCGCCGCCTCGGATGAGTTCGATACGTTCCACCGCCCCCGTCGGGATGCGCTTGAGTATCTCCTCCAGGGAGTCGTTCTTGGAAACCGGGGGCTGCCCGTCGATCAGCACATTGCCCCCCGCCCCGGCCAGACCGCGCACAACAGCCCCGCGGTCAAAACTAAAGCCCGGCAAGCGGATGACCATGTCATAGGCGTTGGTCGGCTGAGCTTCGGCAAAGAAGCTCGGCGGATAGACACTGCGCCCGACTTCAGCCTTGCTCGGCACCGCGACGCCAACGGCTTCTACCGGGACCTGCGGCGCAATCGCCGCTGCGATCACCAGGATCGAACTCATCATAAAAAGAAACTTTCCAGTCGCCGGTCGCCCAAATTGACCCAACCCGCGGCTGCGCGCTGCCTGAGCCTAACCGCCCTATTGAATTATCCCGTCGGCGCACCGGCCAAGTTGGCTGAAACTGCACCGCTAATCCCGCCCGCATAACCCAAAAGTTTGACAGACCCAAGAACCCTCACACGTCAGCGCGAATTTCTGTCGCGCGCTTTCGACCTTGCCGCATAAAGATGCAACAACATCGCTCGACATTCAGGAACCGCCCATGCTCACCGTCCACCATCTCGGCGTCTCGCAATCCGAACGCATCGTCTGGCTCTGCGAGGAGTTGGAGATTGCCTATGAGCTGAGGCGCTATGACCGCGTGCCGCCCGGCCGGGGCATGGGTCCGCCGGAGTATAAGGCCCTGCATCCCCTCGGCACCGCGCCGATCATCACCGACGGCGACGTCGTGCTGCCGGAGTCCGGTGCCATCATGGAATACATCATCGGCAAGTATGGTCAGGGTCGCTTGGCGGTGGGTCCGCAGGCGGCCGAGTTCGCCGACTACCTATTCTGGTTCCACTTCTCCAACGCCTCGTTCCTGCCCAGCCAAACCGGAGCCCCCCGCGAAGGCGGCGACGACAGCCCCCGCGCCCAGTTCATGCGCGCCCGCTCAGACCGTGCCTGGGCCCTGGTCGAGACCCGACTTGGCGAAGTTCCTTATTTCGCCGGTCAAGAGTTCACCGCCGCCGACATCATCATGGGCTTTGCCCTGACCACCATGCGCGCCTTCGCCCCGCACGACATCTCGGGCAATCCCAATATCCTGGCCTACCTCCAGCGCATCGGTGCCCGGCCCGCCTACCAGCGCGCCATGGCCAAGGCCGACCCGCAGATGGAGCCGATGTTGACCTGACACTCAGACATGAAAACGCCGCCGATCTTGCGATCTGCGGCGTTTCAAACCTCGACTCTAATGTCAGGCCGCGATGGCAACCCGACGGCGACGCAGGGCGACACCGGCAAGACCAAACCCGGTGATCATCAAAGCCCAAGTTGCAGGTTCGGGCACGGCACCGCCATCGGGGACGCTAAGTTGGATATAGTCGACAACGCCGCCGGACGACTCATGTGGGCCAACTTGAAAGTCATCGCGGAACAGGTCCAGGCTTCCGTTGATCACGGCCAAACCCGAACTATCCAGGAACGACCACTGCTGCATGCCGTTCAGATACCCCGTCAGCATGTTCGAGGCATCACGCACCAGGGTCACCGTGAAATAGGTGCTTGGCGCAATGGTGTCCGACCCGGTGATGACCGGGTAATAGTTCAGCGCGCCGTTCAGGATATAGAGTCCCTGGTCATTCGTGCGATTTTGGAAATCCGCGATCTTGCGATATCCACTGATCTCGTCGAAGGCGAACCGGGTCTCCAACGTATAAACTGAAAGGCTGCCCAGACCGGTCAAGGTCGGCCCTTGATTGGCACCAAAGGTCAAAGCCGCCGCCGTCAGAAGGCCGCCATTGTTTGTAATCCCAACGCCGCCACCGGCATTGTTCACGAATGAATTGTTCAGCTGAAAATCGGCGATCAGGCCAGCCGAAGCCGCGTTCGAGATCATCAAGGCCGAGGCGGCTACTGCCGCAAATAGCATATTTCTCAACGACTTACTCCCCATTCCGATGCATCTAAAGACCCCTAGTCCATGACGCGACTACAATTCCTAACCACTAGCAGGTGGGTTGCAACCCTGTTCGCGTCCGGCGCGAATATGATCCAACTGCAGCTAGGCTCAACTTCCAACCCCACGGTTGCGATCTATCGCCGCGCAAAGGAAAGGCGCTAGGCTGGCCCATGACCGCGACCCTTGACGTCCTAGACACCCAACCACCCCACCCGCTGCTCACCTCCCCGATCGCGGGGTCGCTGGCCAAGATGGCGGGGCCGAACCTGCTGGGCATGATGGCCACCACGGCCGTCTCCATCGCCGAGACCGCCTATATCGGTCGGCTGGGCGCACAGTCCTTGGCTGCCGTGGCCCTGGTCCTGCCTTTGGTCATGCTGATGGGCATGATGAGCGCCGGGGCGATCGGCGGTGGGGTCGCCTCGGCCATCAGTCGCGCGGTGGGGGCAGGAGACGCCGCCCGCGCTGCGGTGCTCGCACGCCACGCCGTGATCATCGGCGTGATCCTGGGCGGCCTTTTCACCGTCCTGCTCAGCATTTTTGGCAACCCCATCTTTCACCTGTTGGGCGGACGCGGCGAGACCCTGCGGTTGGCCACGCTCTATGCCGGCGTGGTGTTCGCCGCCGCCGCTGCGATCTGGCTCACCAATATCATGGCCTCGATCCTGCGCGCCCAGGGCAATATGGTCGCCCCCTCGACGGTCATCTTCTGCGGTGCGGTGTTGCAGGTGATCGTTGGCGGCAGCCTCTGCTTCGGCTGGGGCCCTGCCCCGCGCCTGGGCATTCTGGGCGTGGGCCTTGGCCAGGTGACCACCTCGATCCTCAGCGCCACCCTGCTCTATCTCCTGCTGCGTCGCCCCACCGCCAAGGTGCGCCTGCACCTGATCGGCCCGCTCGACAATTCAGCCTTTGCCGACATCCTGCGGGTCGGCGCGCCGGCCCTGTTCTCTCCGCTCCAGACGGTCGGTACGGTCCTGATCATCACCGCCATCGCCGCGCGGTTCGGTGTCGAGACCCTGGCCGGCTACGGCATTGGTTCGCGATTGGAGTTCCTGATGGTGCCCATCGCCTTCTCGGTCGGCGTCGCCGCCCTGCCCATGGTGGGCTTGGCCATCGGGGCCGGAGACGTGGCCCGCGCGCGGCGGGTGGCCTGGACCGCCGCGGCAAAGGGTGCCGCAGGCCTGGGCTCCGTGGGTTTGCTGCTTAGCCTCTTTCCCAATCTCTGGGTCACCATCTTCACCAAAGACCCAGGCGTGCGTGCGGCTGCGGCGCTCTACCTGCACATCGTCGGGCCGACCTTCATCCTGTTTGGGCTGAACCTGGCGCTCTACTTCGCCTCGCAAGGGGCTGGCCGCATCATCGGACCTCTCCTGGCCGCCACCGCCCGTATCGTCGTCGTCGCCCTGGGCGGCTGGCTGCTGGTTGCCAACAACGCCCCGCCTTGGGCGCTGTTCGTGCTGGTCGCCGTCGGCATGGCCGTTCTAGGTCTCGGCACCGCTCTGGCCGTCGCGATCACGCCTTGGGGGCCGAAGCGT
>JANLPK010000129.1:0-1799 GCA_031367205.1 Alphaproteobacteria bacterium | reverse complement strand
CAGCAACGCTCTCAAACCCGAAGTTGCCCCCGCCGACCGTGATGATCCGCCCCGCGCCCAAGTTCCCCGCCAGGTCGGCCACCCGATCCACGGCGCGCCGGTCACCCCACAGGGTGGCGGCCTTGTCAGCACCCATGCGTGTGGAGGTGCCGCCGGTGAGGATTAGGGCGGCGAGGTTGCTAGTAACAGACATAGTGAACGGCAGCCCTCCTTCGCTAAGGCTTCGGAGGGCATCCTGCTTCGCTCGAAACTCGGTGCCAAGTCCTGCAAAGCGCGCAGCGCGAAGCAGGATGGCGGAGAGGGTGGGATTCGAACCCACGGTAGGCTCTCACCTACGCCGCATTTCGAGTGCGGTGCTTTCGACCACTCAGCCACCTCTCCGGAGACGTTGGAAGGCCCTAAGGCCCGCCGAGCGAGGCGCGGAACCTAAACATCGACCCCCGTCAGCGCAAGTCTTGTCACACGGTGCTTGCGGCTCCCCGATTGGGAAGTGAAACTGGTCCTTTCAACACGGTGGGCACGATGGACGACACGATGATTTCGCTGGGGGCAAAGCTTGGCCAAATTGCGCAGCTGAAGCCTGACGCACCGGCCGTGAGCTGCGGTGACGCCAGCCTGACCTATGGCCAACTGCATCAGTTGAGCAATCGCGCCGCCCGGGGCTTGGCGAGCTTGGGCGTCAAGTTGGGGGATCTGGTGACCCTGGGTCTGCCCAACTCCACGGACTTCGCCGTAGCGGCCTTCGCTATTTGGAAACTGGGGGCCACGCCGCAGCCGATCTCATTTCGCCTGCCCAAGGGCGAACTTGAGGCGATCATGGACCTGGCCAAGACCCCTGTGGTGATCGGCGATTTCGTGCACCAAATCGACCGGCCTCTGGTGAAGCTCGCTGACCTGTTGGCGCTCAGCGAAGACGATAGTGACCTGCCTGATGCCATCCCGCCGATCCTGAAGGCGCCGACCAGCGGCGGGTCGACGGGCCGACCAAAGCTCATCCTCTCCGGCCAACCCGGTGTAACGGCGCGGGTGACGCCGGACGAAGGCGGCTTTCGCCTAAAGCCCGGCGATACGGTGCTGATCCCCGCGCCACTTTATCATAACGCACCTTTCTCCATGATGTTTGGGGCCATCGCCTTGGGCGCGCACCTGGTACTAATGCCCCGGTTCGATCCGGAAGCGACCCTGGCGGAGATCCAAAAGCGCAAAGCGACCTGGGTCTATCTGGTGCCCACCATGATGAACCGCATGTGGCACCTGCCCGCCGAGGTGCGCGGGCGCTATGACCTATCGAGCGTGAGTGTCCTTTGGCACATGGCCGCCCCCTGCCCGGCCTGGCTGAAGGAGGCCTTCATCCATTGGATCGCGCCGGGCGAAGTGATGGAGCTCTATGCCGGGACCGAGGCCCAGGCGGTGACCATCATCACCGGGTCAGAGTGGCTGGAGCATCGCGGATCGGTGGGTCGGGTGACCGTTGGCGAGATGAAGATCGTCGGCGATGACGATAGCGATCTTCCGACCGGTCAGGTGGGCGAGATCTATATGCGCAGGCCTGCCGGGGCACCGGCGACCTACAACTATCTGGGCTCGACGCCCAAGGAGATGGCGGACGGCTGGGAAAGCCTTGGTGATCTGGGGTGGTTCGACGGCGACGGCTATCTCTACCTCGCTGACCGTCGCACGGACATGATCCTGGTAGGTGGCTCGAACGTCTATCCCGCCGAGATCGAGGCGGCCCTGGAGGAGCATCCAGCGGTGGAATCCTGCGCCGTGATCGGCTTCCCCGATGACGATCTGGGCAA
>JANLPK010000100.1:0-6712 GCA_031367205.1 Alphaproteobacteria bacterium | reverse complement strand
ATCACCGACTTCCTGCCTCGCGCCGGGGAGGCCATGGCGCAGCTGATCCCGTGGGTGATGGAGGGCAAGCTGAAGTGGAAGGTGCATGTGGATCAGGGGCTGGAGGGAGCCATGGACTCTCTGCAGCGGCTGTTCACGGGTGACCACGATGGCAAGCTTCTGATCCAGGTTTCGCCGGAACCCTGAGGCGGAGGGGGACCGGCGAAGCCAGTGGATGGGGCGGGCAAGGTGAGCGCGAACCAACTCAGCTGACGAACGCTCTGGCTTCCTCCGCTCATTAAGCAGGCCCACCGCAAATGGTGACGTTGTCCCCTCCTCGCCTCGCGCTCGCGGGGAGAGGGTAGGCTGAGAGGCGGAGAAAGCTTCATCGGGGAAAGCCTTGCTAAATGGGGGAGCTCAAACGCCCAATCATTCGCTCTGGCGCAACTCAAACCCACCTCCATCCGGATCGAGTAGGATGCCGAGTCGGGGAAGGCCGGGGCGATCAGGCTCGCGCAGCGCCACCAGCGTGGCACCGTGGTTTACCGCCTGGATAATGGCGGCCTCAACATCATCGACCTGAAGGTTCAGGCCCGCATAAGGGACGGGGCGTTCGGTCACCGACTTGTAGATTCCGTGAAGGCCAATGAGGGCGTCGCCGCAGGCAAGCATAGACCAGCCCGAAGACTGCATCACCACCTCCAGGCCAAGGCCATCCCGGTGGAAAGCCACGGCGCGGTCCATGTCGTGCACATAGCGGACGACCATCAGGGCGCGCGGAGACATGGTGGCCCCCTTCCTAAGGTTCAAAGCCCGTCAAACAAAGCCGTGGACATATAACGCTCGGCGAAGCTGGGGATGATGGCGACGATCAATTTTCCCTTCATCTCGTCGCGGGCGGCGAGGTCGAAGGCGGCGACCAGGGCCGCACCCGAGGAGATGCCGACCGGGATACCTTCCTCGCGCGCCACGCGACGGGCCATAGCGAAGCTGTCGTCATTAGAGACCTGGATGATCTCGTCGATGACGCCCCGGTCGAGGATCGAGGGCACGAAACCCGCGCCGATGCCTTGGATCTTGTGGGGTCCTGCTGGGCCGCCAGAGAGGACGTGAGAGGCTTCGGGCTCGACGGCGATCATCTTGAGGCCGGGCTTGCGGGGCTTAAGCGCCTGACCGATGCCGGTGATGGTGCCGCCGGTGCCGACGCCGCAGACTACGGCATCGACGCGACCCTGCGTGTCGTTCCAGATTTCCTCAGCCGTGGAAACCCGGTGGATCAGCGGATTGGCGGGGTTGTCAAACTGTTGCGGTAGGACAGCACCGGGGATGGCCTCGACCATCTCCTTGGCGCGAGCCACGGCACCGGCCATGCCGCGTTCGGCGGGGGTGAGCTCCAGCTTTGCCCCGAGCAGCAACAACATCTTGCGCCGCTCGATGGACATGCTCTCGGGCATGCAGAGGATGAGTTTATAACCCTTGGAGGCGGCGACGAAGGCGAGCGCAATACCGGTATTGCCGCTGGTGGGCTCTACGATGGTCGAGCCGGGTTTGAGGATGCCCTGGGCCTCGAGGCTCTCGATCAGCGAGACGCCGATCCGGTCCTTCACCGACGAGATCGGATTGAAGAATTCCAGCTTGGCCAGGACCTCGCCCTTGGGCCTTAGCGCCTTGGTCAGGTTGGGCAGGCCGACCAAGGGGGTGTCGCCGATGGTGTCGAGGATCGAGGCGAAGATCTTGCCGCGCCCAGCACGTTTGTAGCGAGCGGCATCATAGGCGGGGGCGTCGGCCATGGCGTTGGGTCCTAGAGCTGGTGTTTCACACCTCGAACTTAGGCCTGTTAGCGGGATTTGGAAGCCAGCTTGTGGGGTTGAAGGGTGAGGATTTCTGTAGGAGGTAGCGACTTCGGGAGATGGGCGGCTCGGCTTGGCGGGCGGCCTATTTGACCACAAAGGACACGAAGGTTCACGAAGTTCATTGAGGTCAGGCAGGGTCTTCTGGCGCCTCTGCGAGGCGCAATTCAAGAAAGAGCCGTTGCGCAAACTAGGCCCAAAACCCTTTGTGAGCCTTCGAGTCCTTTGTGTCTTTGTGGTGAAAACGAACCTGCCGCCACGCCGAGGGCGGCCTGGTTTTCTCAAGGCTGCTCTTGACCTCAGCCCGCCAAGGGGACGGTAATTAGGCCAAGACTCAAGAATTAGGTTCAGGGAGGCCGACGTGGCCCAAGCACAAGCTCACCCGTTTGATCTGGTGATCCGTAACGGCAGGGTGATTGACGGCACGGGGGCGCCGGCTTTCGCCGCAGATGTCGCCATCAAGGATGGGGCGATTGCCATGGTCGGCGCGGTGGCCGGGCGCGGCACTGAAGAGATCGACGCGGCGGGCCATTTGGTGACGCCGGGCTTTGTGGATGTCCACACTCACTATGACGGCCAGGCCACCTGGGATAGCCGCATGCAGCCCTCGTCCTGGCACGGGGTGACCACGGTGGTGATGGGCAATTGTGGGGTCGGGTTCGCGCCCTGCAAGCCACAGGACCACGACCGGCTGATCCGCCTGATGGAAGGCGTGGAGGATATCCCCTTCCCCGTGCTGACCGAGGGCTTGCCCTGGAACTGGGAATCTTACCCTGAATATCTCGATGCCCTGGCGAGCCGACACTATGACGTCGATATCGCCAGCCAGCTGCCCCATGCGGCCCTGCGCGTCTATGTGATGGGCCAGCGGGGCGTGGACCGCGAACCGGCGACGCAGGCGGACATCGCGGCGATGGCCGCCATTGCCAAGCGCGCCATGGAGGCCGGAGCCATCGGCTTTGGCACCTCGCGCACGCTCAATCACCGCTCCTCCGACGGTTCGCCGATCGCCACGTTGACGGCGGGCGAGGATGAGCTGACCGGCATCGCCATGGGCATGGCCGCAGCCGGCAAAGGCGTGCTGCAGTTCGTCTCCGATTTCATCGGCGGGGCCGAGGAGTTTGCGATGATGCGCCGCATCGTCGAGGCTTCAGGCCGACCCCTGTCGTTCAGCATGGTGCAAAGCCCGCGCGCGCCGCAGAGCTATAAGGTGATGTTGGACTGGCTCTCTGAGGCAGCCGCTGCCGGTTTGCCGATGAAGGGCCAGGCCGCGACCCGGCCAGTCGGCGTGCTGTTTGGCCTGGAGCTGACCCTAAACCCCTTCAGCCAACATCCGCTCTATCGGGAGATCGCTCGCCAGCCGTTGGCGGAGCGCGTGGCGCGGCTCAACGACCCGGCGTTCCGCGCCGAACTGTTGGTCGAACCCGATGAGACCAAGGCCAGCTTCGCCGGAACCCAGCCGCGCAATTGGGCGCAGATGTACCTGATGGGCGCGCAGCCCGACTATGAGCCGACTGCTGACATGACGGTCGCGGCCATTGCGGCGGCGCGGGGCATGGCTCCGGCAGAGGTCGCCCTGGATCACATGCTGGAAAACGGCGGGCGCGGCATGCTCTACCTGCCGTTCCTCAACTACGCGACCGGCAACCTCGACCATGTGCACGAGATGCTGCACCACTCGCAGATTGTGCCGGGCCTGTCGGACGGCGGTGCCCATGTGGGCATGATCTGCGACGGCTCCTTCCCGACCACCAACATCGTCCACTGGACGCGGGACCGCACGCGCGGTGCCAAGGTCAGCATGGAGCGGATGATCAAGGCCCAGTGCCGCGACACCGCCGAGCTGGTGGGCCTCTATGACCGGGGCGTGGTGGCGGCGGGCTATCGCGCGGACCTCAACGTCATCGACTATGAGCGCCTGACCCTGAAGTCGCCGGAGGTGGCCTATGACCTGCCGACCAGCGGTCGCAGGCTGATCCAGCGGGCCGACGGCTATGTTGCGACCATCGTGGCGGGGCAGGTGACTTATCGCGACGGCGAGCCGACCGGTGCCCTGCCCGGACGCCTGCTGCGCGGGGCTCAGGCCGCGCCTGTCGCCATGGCCGCAGAATAGGAGCTGACATCATGACCCCACAAGTTCTCGAAACCGCCTGCGAATGGGCCGCGCCCGATGTGGCCGACCCCGAGACCTGGACCGAGCATCTGTCGAAGCTAGAAGTCGAGGAGCTGGAGGCCGCTGTGGCCCATGCCTTTTCGGTGTCGGATGACTTTCTGCGGATCGGCAAGGCGGAGTTCCCGCTGCCGACGCTGAGCGCACGTTTGAAGGCCATTGAGACGACCCTGATGGACGGGCGCGGCTTTGTGCGGCTGCGCGGTCTGCCTCGGGATCGGTGGTCCAATGACGAGATGAGCATGGCCTATTGGGGCATCGGCGCGCATTTGGGCAGGCCCTGGCCGCAGAACGCCAAGGGCCATGTGCTCGGCGATGTCACCGACCACGGCAAGGCGGCGAACGATCCCACCTCGCGCGGCAATGAGATCGGTCTGGTGGGCCTGGATTTCCACTGTGACGGCTCAGACTTGGTGGGGCTGATGTGCCTGCAGACCGGGATCTCCGGGGGGCTGTCGGCAGTATGTAATTCCGTGGCCCTGCACAACCGGTTGGTGCGCGAGCGACCTGATCTGGCCGCCGAACTCTATAAGCCGCAGCCCTTTGACTATCGTGGTGAGCAGGCACCCGGCGGCAAGGGTTGGTACCTGATGCCGGTGTTTACGGAGCACGCGGGGCGATTGTTTGTGCGCTTGATCCGGCCCTACATCCTGGCCTCGCAGCGGCACGCGGACGCGCCAAGACTGACGCCGTTGGCCATTGAGGCCCTGAGCTGGATGCAGGATCAGGCCGAGGGTGGGGCATACTCCGTGATCATGGATTTCCAGCCCGGCGACATGCAGTTCATCAACAATTACCACGTGCTGCATGGGCGCACTTCGTACGAAGACGACCGCGCGAGCGGCAAGGTGCGGCACCTCAAGCGCCTGTGGCTGGAGACCGACGTGCTGACGGAGAGGCCTGCGGCGTTCACCAACCGCCTGGGCACCCACTGGGGCCAGAAGAAGGTGATCAGCCGGATGGATGCGGTGGGGTAGGGGCAGTTATGATCGCATTCAACGACAGGGGCGGAGGTATGATTATGGGAAGAAATGACTGGCTGGGAGTCGCGTTTGCGGGGCTGTTGCTCGCTGGAACTCCGGCGGTGGCAAAAAACCCCGGTGGACCCGTTGAGGCGTCCACGTTTCTGGTCCGACGGGGTGCCAAAGTGGTCCTGCCAGTCGGCCCAACACCGACCTATATCGACTTCATTTTCACAGTGGCCGCGAAAAGACGTGGAGAAGTTCTCCCACCACGACTTGAGGCCCATGTGGATCTAATCGCGCTCGACCACCGCTTTCTTTTAACTAACAGCCATGGCATCGACGCCCCAAACCCGGTCGGGTCATTCAAATTCCATTTCGTGGGGAATTTGCCCGGCCGCTGCCCGCCACCGCTTCTCGAGACTCAGAACGTGCGATTGAAAGATGGCCACGGCCATGAGTGGTATTTTACTGTTCCTATGGAGATTGTTTCCAGACCCCTACCCGAGGGATGTCATCAAGACCCATGACCGGCCCCCTTGGTGGAGTTCGGCGATGACGTGAGCAGACAGATGCAGGTTCACCGCCTGTTTGGGGTTGGTCGATTTGGGGCGACCGCGTGGCACGGGGCGGCTAGCCTGATGAGATGAACCCCGCTGTAGCTGTCATCCTGGCTCCCCTGAAAGGGAGGGCCGGGACCCAGACGCGCGGGGCGTGCCTGATAGATCGGTGCGTCTGGGTCCCGCACTTCCACGGCTGCGCCGTTCCATGCGGGATGACAGTTTTGGATGACCAACGCGTCGACACTTTCAGCTTCTCACCATCCCCGACGCACGCCATAAACGCCCCATGCCTGCCTCGGTTGATAGTTTGGAGCGGAATGTCGCCGGAAAACCGCTGCACACTTTTCCGCATCCCGCTCTAGATGAGGCGCGGGAGATCCTGCGCCGGACTTTTGGACATGCCGAGTTTCGGGGTCGGCAGGCGGAGGTGATTACCGAGATCTTAGAGGGGCGCAGCGCTCTGGCGGTGCTGCCGACCGGGGGTGGCAAGAGCGTTTGCTATCAGATCCCGGCGATGATGCGTCCGGGCTTGGGGTTGGTGGTGTCGCCGCTGATTGCCCTGATGGCCGATCAGGTGGCGGGGTTGCAGCAGGCAGGTGTCTCAGCGGCGCGGCTGGATTCTACCGGTGCCGACTGGGAGCGGATAGAAACCTGGGAGAAGATCGAGGCGGGCAGGCTGGACCTGCTCTACATCTCCCCTGAGGGGCTCATGCAGCCGGCCATGATGGCGCGGTTGCAGCGCACGCCACTGGCGCTGATCGCCATTGATGAGGCCCACTGCGTCAGCCAATGGGGCCACGACTTTCGGCCGGAATATCGGATGCTGGGGCGGCTGGCTGACGTGTTCCCCGGTGTGCCGCGCCTGGCGGTGACCGCGACAGCCGATGACCGCACGCGGGAGGATATTCGTAGCGAACTGCGGCTGGAGGACAGCGCCGAGTTCGTGGCCAGTTTTGCGCGGCCTGAGCTGGCCCTGTCAGCCGAGCGCAAACTCGGGGCGGGGCATAAGCGAGTGCTGGAGCTGGTGGCGGCGCGGCCTGGGGTTTCCGGCGTGGTCTATGCCGGGTCTCGCGACGGGGTCGATAAACTGGCGGCGGCACTGCGCGATGCGGGTGCCCCGGCTCTGGCCTATCATGCGGGGCTGGATAAGGACATCCGTGCGCGGCGGCTGGAGCAGTTCCTGGAGGC
>JANLPK010000034.1:0-41471 GCA_031367205.1 Alphaproteobacteria bacterium | reverse complement strand
AGAGCTTCGGTAGCTAGGGGGGCGGGGTCGCGGCCGATGTCGATGGCGGTGGGGTGGAACTGCACGAATTCCGGATCGCCGATCTGAGCTCCCGCCAGGGCGGCGAGCGCCAGGCCGTGGCCTTGCAGTTCGGCTGGCGTGGTGGTCACGGCATAGAGCCCGCCGATGCCGCCGGTGGCCAGGATGACGGCCGGTGCGGTGAACTCGACCAACCGGCCGGCTTGCTTCATCACCACGCCGCAGATGCGACCTTGTGGGTCTTGCAACAGGCCGCGAAGCTCGGTGCCGGAGCGTACCTGGATATGCCCAGCCGAAAGCGCAGACTTGACGACGGCGTCCATGATGGCGCGACCGGCTTGGTCTCCCTTCACCCTGGCCACGCGAGCGCGGCTGTGGGCGGCTTCCAGACTCTGGGTGAAGTTACCTTCCGTGTCGCGGTCGAAGGGGGCATCGAGATCGGCCAGATGCCGCACGGCGCCAGGCCCCTCACTGGCGAGTAATTGGGCCATGGCATGATCAACCAGCCCCGCGCCGGCCGCGATTGTGTCGGCGGCATGGAGGGCCGGATCGTCGTCGGGGGATAGCGCCGCAGCCATGCCGCCCTGAGCCCAAGCCGATGAGCATCCCTGATTCAGCGGAGCGCCGGTCAGGAGCAGGACTTTGCGCGGCGCAGCGGCCAAGGCGGCGGACAGGCCGGCAAGGCCCGCGCCGACGACGATGATGCCGTCATGATGTTGGCGTGTTGTCATCTATCCCTCCCCTTTATGGGCAGGGTGGTCCCGTAGGGATCGGGTGGGGCATTCTGATGGGTGGCAAGAAGCTTGAGGCTTCCCCACCCTGGCGGCTTTG
Source organism: Alphaproteobacteria bacterium (assembly GCA_031367205.1). Lineage (GTDB taxonomy): Bacteria > Pseudomonadota > Alphaproteobacteria > Caulobacterales > Caulobacteraceae > Phenylobacterium. Next base: position 40,622 of record JANLPK010000034.1, on the reverse strand, counting down.
CCGCCTGTCCCTCCCCATAAAGGGGAGGGAGGGAGCGTTGACGCATCAGATCAGCTCCACATCCACATGGTGCTTAGCCTTGACGATGTCGTAGCGGGCTGGAACTAGGGGTGGGGGTAGATCGATCATGCGCTGCACCGCCAATCGTGCGCGCGCGCCGATCTCAGGGTCGACCAACACCTCATAGCGATTGTGCAGCAAGGCCTCGTAGATGTTTTCCAGGCTGATCCGCTTCATGTGCGGGCAGAGATTGCACGGGCGGATGAACTCGGTGTCCACCGCGTCGATAGCGACATTGTCAGACATCGAGCACTCAGTGATCAGCACCACGCGCTTGGGTTTACGGGTCATCACGTAATTGGTCATGGCTGCCGTCGAGCCTGCGAAGTCAGAGACCTCCAGGACTTCGGCGGGACATTCCGGGTGGGCCAGGACCTCGATGCCGGGATGGGCTTCGCGGAGTTCAAGAATATCGGCGGCGGTGAAGCGCTCATGCACTTCGCAGCGACCGGCCCAAGCAATGATCTTGATGTCGGTCTGGCGCGCGACATTGCGGGCCAGGAACTCGTCTGGGATCAGGATGACCCGGTCGACGCCCCATTCGCGGGCCACATGCTCGACCACCTGCACCGCATTGGCGCTGGTGCAGCAGACGTCGGTCTCGGCCTTCACATCGGCGGTGGTGTTCACATAGGTGACAATCGGCAAGCCGGGAAAGCGTTGCTTGATCAGGCGCACATCAGCCCCGGTTATCGAGGAGGCGAGGCTGCACCCGGCCCGCAGATCCGGGATCAGTACGGTCTTTTCTGGTGACAAGATCTTCGACGTCTCGGCCATGAAATGCACGCCGGCTTGGACGATGATCGCCGCGTCACTGCGGGCAGCTTCCTTGGCCAAACCCAGGCTGTCGCCCACATAGTCACCCACCCCGTGGAAGATTTCGGGCGTCATATAGTTGTGCGCCAGGATCACAGCGTTCTTGGCTTTCTTCAGCCAATTGATCTCAGCGATTAGCGGGGCTTGAACCTGCCATTCCATCGGCGTGATGTGAGATTTCACCCTGTCCCAGATGGACGAGGTGGCGCGTTCTACCGCAGGGGTAAACGCAAGCTGGGAACCGTCGGCCACAGGGACCTCCTTATGCTCATTACGAGCAAAACCTATTTCCGAGTTATAGACCTGTGACGTTCCGGCGACAACCCATTTTGTGTCAGGCTTTCGGCAAGGGGTCTGTGTTAGAAGCAGCGCCCCGAAGGCCAAGGATGACCGACCCTGTTTCTGCGCTCAATCCGATCTGGAACCCTGTTGCTGTTGATCGCCCTGGCGTTCGCGGCCTGCGGAGAGCTGCGTAAGGCTCCCGTGAGTGCGCCGACGATCACCGGCCTCTCTGAAGCTGAATTGCACAAATATGCCGCTCAGATGGGTCCCGGTGTTGCCGCGATTGCTGCGCGACATCAGCCGGGACGCCGAGCTGATCTCTGGGGTCGCGCCGCCGGCTGGGCCAGCCTGGACCTCAAAACGCCCCCCGACCTGGGGTTTGGAACCACCACGACGACCACCGACATGGCCGAGGAAATCAACGCTCTGCGGCCGTTCTCGACCCTTCCGATAAGACCCATGCGACCGTTCGTCCTGTCCGCCGGGTCGGTCGATCAAGCCCGCGCAATCACCTGCTTGGCGCAAGCCGTCTACTATGAGAGCGCGCGCGAGCCGGCTCTTGGGCAAGCCGCAGTCGCCCAAGTGGTGCTGAATCGATTGCGGCATCCGGCCTATCCGAAATCTGTCTGCGGCGTGGTCTATCAGGGTGCCGCTCGATCCACGGGTTGCCAGTTTACGTTCACCTGTGATGGCTCCCTGGCGCGAGAGCCGGCCGCCTCTCTGTGGGCCCAGTCCGTCAGTGTGGCGCGCCGGGCCCTCAGTGGATATGTGGTCCGGGAAGTGGGGTCAGCCACCCATTATCATGCCGCCTATGTCGCCGCCTATTGGGCTCCGACCCTGGTTAAGATGAAACAGATCGGCCAACACATCTTCTATCGCTGGACCGGCCCCTGGGGTGAGCCGCCGGCGTTCACAGGTCGTTATGCCGGAGGCGAAAACGACCTATCTGCAGCGATCCTGGGCAGCCTGGATGCCCGGACTCAGGGGATGTTCAATCCGGAGGCCCAAGGTATGGCCGGAGGTAGAACCGTGACCCTGGCGGTCGCAGGCGAGGTCAGGACCTATACGGTCGCCGACCCCAATGCATCGGGCGGGGAGCGGACGCGGGTGCTGGGCACCCTAAATCCCAGCCGTCGCAAACCGACCGCGGCTGAGGTCAAGGAGATCAATGCGGCCCTAGCGGGGTTGGAAAAGGCAGGCGATTCAGCGGTGTCACCGCCAAAGGCGCAGAATTGAACTGAAGACTTTGATGCTTTAGCCTCACGAAAGCACAGGGGGCGATCATGGCTTTTTGCTTAGGACCAGTTGGGCAGATTGGCTTGAGCGTGGCGGACGCCGACCGCTCTGAGGCATTCTATGCCGACGTTCTAGGACTCACGAAGTTGTTTCGGTTTGGTGGCCTAGTCTTCTTCGATTGTGGGATATCCCGTTGAGTCTGTATCTCAATTGAGCTACAAGGGGCGACAACTGTATCGGGGTCTGATTATGACGACGACAATGGTTCACGTGCGTGTGAACGACGAAATAAAGGCGCAGGCCGCCGAGGCCTTGGAAGCCATGGGCTTTACGATTTCAGACGCGATCCGGCTGTTTCTCAAGCGGGTGGTGATCGAACAGGCGATGCCGATTGAGCTCAAGGTCCCCAACGCCGAGACCCGCGCGGCGATGGCGGAGTCGCGGTCGATTATTCAAGCACAACGGCTTAGGTTCTCGGCATCTGCAGACCTATTCAACGACCTTGAAAACCCCGGCTAGTGGAAAGCGCGCAGCCCTCCCGCGCGCTTCGGACTACACCAAGACCTTCCGTAAGGACTGGGAGCGGCTGTCGAGAACCGGACGCTATGACTTGCAGCGGTTAAAAGAGGCCATGTTGACCCTCATCGCCAATGATGAAGTCTTGGGACCAGAATGGCTGGATCATGCTCTAAAGGGAAGTTGGTCAGACCACCGAGAGTGCCATATCGGCGGCGACTTCCTGTTGATCTATCAGTTGCAGGGGAGCGCGCACGAACTGGTCGTATTTGTCCGTGCCGGAACCCACGCTGAGCTATTCGAGTAGAGTCTCAACCCCCAAACGCACTTGGATAAGCCACCGTAATCGGCGTGCCGAAGGCTCCGTTTTCGAGTGCCTGTGCCGCTAGGGCCGGTGATCCCGAATAAGGCGACTTGACGTTGGCGGCGGCCTCTACAGTGAAGCCGAACCGGCTGTAGTAACTCGGGTGCCCTAGGACCAAGATGCCATGCACCCCGTACTCTCGAGCGGTGTCTAAACTCGTGCGCATCAGGGCACTGCCGACCCCTGTTCTTTGGAGGTCGTTCCGGACCGCCAAGGGAGCCAGAGCGGCGTAGAGCTGTGGGCTGGCGACCCACAGGCGGCTATAGAGGATGTGGCCGACGATCTGGCCGTCCTGTTCGGCGACCAACTCGAAGATCACGTCGCCGTCGGCACGAAGCTGTTCGATCAGCGCATTCTCAGTCGACTGGCCGAACTCAGCCATAAAGGCCGGCTCAACGATGGCGGCGATGGCGGAGTGGTCGGTGGGTCTGACAAGGCGGATCATGGGGCGGGACACACGGCAACTTGGCACAATAGGGTTCGAACAATCATCCGATGAAAAGGAAGAATGGTCGCCAAATAGATGCGACCCAACAGGTTGTGGGTTCGCACGACGGTGGTCAAGGTCACGGTCTGGGCGGCCGCCTCAGACGTGATCCGCAGGATCACCCGAAAGTCTTGATGTCTATCGTCGAAGCCGAGCAGCAGAAAATCAGCGCGGCGTTCAATGACGGGGAAAATGCCGATGACATCGTGCGATGGATTGTGGTCGGCACCGCTCTTGAGGCCAAACGGCCGTACAATCACATTGCGCAGATTCAGCAGCAGGGTGATCCAGGCGGGGGACCTTGCGAACATCCGTTCAGCGGCGATGACGGCGTCTAGGCCATGTCCGGGCACTTTGAGACTAAAGGTATCGGCAAAGTCAGCGCCGGGCAGTCTGTCGACGTCCTCGGGACCAGGCTGTGCGGATTGAACCCTGATAACGACTCTCCAACGGCAACTAAGACTAAGAGTGTAGCCTTAGCACCGGTGGTCGACGAGATCACTTTAAGGGAAGACAAAGTTCGGTCAGCAGGTCTTCGGGTGCCGTCTGGCGCGGATCGTTGAGATTGATCTCGAAACAGGGGAGGTGAGCGGGTTCCTCGCCACTGGTGGGTAGCCAGCCGAACAGTTCCTGATAGCCCTGGCCGATGTGGGCATAGGGGCCCCTATAAAGCAGGATCGCCTGCTTGCCGCCTGGGACTTCGTGGATCGTAACGGTGTCGTCTGAGCTAATCTCGGGTCCGACCGTTAGACCGGCCAGGGCTTCCTGATCTTCGGGTGGCACGGTCATCATGTCGCTGAGATAAACCGCCACGCCCCAGGCTGGCGGCATGATGACACCCTTGGGGCCGGCCCAGGCCATGACCCGGTCGAAGGCTGCGCCGATGGTTTGGGGTGGCCCCTTATGCTTGACGGCGGCGATCCGGAGGGGCGGTCGATTTTCTACGACGACAGGCATGGTCGGAAATCCATTTGGTTGAAGCTTTTGGCGGCGGAATGCAGCGGGGGTGACCTTGTAGGCGGCGCGAAAAGCCCGGGAGAAGGCCGGAACTGAGCCATATCCAGCCTGCTTGGCGATCACTGTAATGGGTGTGGTTTCCCGGACCAGGGCAGTTGAGGCGCGGTGCAGGCGCGAGCGGCTGAGCGTCTCAGCTAAAGTCTCACCGATCATGGCGCGGTAAATCCGGTGAAAGTGGTAGGGCGAGAGGCAGGCGATCTCGGCGAGTGTCACGAGGTTCAGCGGCTCATCTAGGTGCGCCCAGATGTAGTCGGTGACCCGTTGCAGGCGTTTGGCGTAGCTCTCGATGGTGGCAGCCCGGTTCATGCAGGTAGCTTAGCGGACCTGGGCTTGATCGCGATTGCGGAGTTAGAGCGCCTTCGCAGCGATCGCCGCCAAGGCATCGTTCATCCGGGTTTGCCACCCCGCTCCACCGGACTTGAAATGCTCGACCACGTCTTGATCCAATCGCAGTTTCACGGCGATTTTAGGTCGCTCCATAGGCGGTCGCCCGGCGGGTCGCTTAAATAGGCTGCGTATGTCTTCAGGAAGCTCGTCGACAGATTTGGCGGCGGCAAACATTTCTGCTGTCCACTCGGGACTGTCGGGATCGGTCAAATCCGGCTCGGGAAGCTCAGCAAGTCGTCGTTCAATTGTCTTACGATTCAACATTTCGACGGAACTCCTTCAGGTGAGAACGCCGCAGGCTGATTGCGCGAACTATGCCAGCGGTCGGCCACGTAAACACCAACACGTGAGGTAGCTGATTCAATATCCCGTATCCAATGTATCGGACCTCTCCATAGGCGTTACGCTTGACTTCGAAGAAGGTCATGAGCTCAAAGTCGGCCACCGCCGCAAGCGACACACCGTGCTTTGCGCGGTTGATCGCATCCTTTGCGAGGTCGAACTCGAAGTCCACATATTATGTGTACCCCCAATAATTAAGAAAGACAAGGCCCCGAAATCTTAGTCCCCCGCCACCCACTCAACATCGGCCCCTAAGGCATTGAGATTTTCCACGAATTTGGGATGCGCTCGCTGGATTGGCGCGGCGTTCAGGATCATGGATTCGCCTTCAATACTGGCGGCGAGCATGAATAGCGCGATGGCCACGCGGATGATGTAGGGGCTTTCAACCGTGGCCGGCATCAGGGGTTTGCCGCCGTAAAGGATCAGCCGGTGAGGGTCGCAGAGCACAGCGTGGGCCCCGAACTTGCCAAGTTCCGAGGTCCAGCCCAAGGCACCCTCATAGACCTTGTTCCAGTACATCACCGAGCCCTCGGCCCGGACGCCGAGCGCAATGAAGATTGGCAGCAGGTCGGCGGGCACATAGGGCCAAGGCGCGGCCTCGACCTTGGTCAGGATGTTGGAGGTGAAGGGCTCGCGGACCTTGAGCTTGCCCTCCACATGGGCGCTGGACCAGCCGCCCTGGTGGGTCACCTCTACGCCGAACTTCGCGAAGGTGCGGTCCAGCAAGGGGAACTGATCCACCGAGCCGTTGCGGATCGTAACTTGCCCGGCGGTGATCGCGCCTAGGGCCAGGAAGGTCGCGATCTCGTGAAAGTCGTCGGCGAAGGTGAATTCCACGCCGCTCAGCCGTTCAACGCCCTCGACCACGATGCGCGACCCGCCCACGCCCTCTAGCTTGGCTCCCATCTTGGTCAGGAAGGCACAGAACTCCTGGACGTGGGGTTCGCAGGCGGCGTTGGTCAGTTGCGAGCGTCCCTTGGCGGTGGCGGCGCAAAGGATAAAGTTCTCAGTGGTGGTAACAGAGGCATAGTCCAGCCAGTGATCGGACTGGCCAAACCCCTTGGGCGTGGAGATGTTCAGCACTTCTGGTCGGCGATCCACGGTGGCCCCGAAGGCTTGGAAAACTTCGATATGAGGATCGATCTCGCGAGCCCCGAGGGTGCAGCCGGTGGCGTCCTCCTCGATGCTGGCGGCGCCGAACCGATGCAATAGGGCCGGGATCAACATCAGAGTGGAGCGCATGCCCAGCGGCAGGTGTGCAGCCTTGGGATCAAGCCCCGCACCGTGCTGCACCTTGAGGACCCCGGCCTCAAAATCCATCTCCACCGATGAGCCAAGATTTTTGAAGAAATCTAGTATCTTACGGACGTCTGTTATGTCGGGAACGCGGTGCAGGGTGACCAGCTCATCGGTGAGCAGGGTGGCGCACAGCACCGGCAGCACGGCGTTCTTATTGGCCGAGGGCGTCAGCGTACCCCGTAAGGCGCGACCACCACGAACGATCAGATTGGTCATAGAGGCGGGCTCACAGGCATTGTCGGTTTGCGGCTAGATTGGAGACACCCCTCCTTCTCCCCTTGCGGGAGAAGGTGTCGTGCGAAGGCACGACGGATGAGGGGTTTCTCAAACCGTTGAGATTGGCATTTCTGCCCGTTGGCGGAGAGGGGAGCAAGACCCCTCATCCGACCCCGTTCCACGGGGGCCACCTTCTCCCGCAAGGGGAGAAGGAATCTGGATGTCGTCTTGACCGTCTAGGCGTGAACCGCAGCATGTGGGTTTGCCCGCTCATGATCTTCCTCTGCCAGCAAGCGGACGGCTTCGAGGGCGGCCATGCAGCCCATGCCGGCGGCGGTGACGGCTTGGCGGTAGATGTCGTCGGTGACGTCGCCGGCGGCATAGACGCCGGGAATGGCGGTGGCCGCGCGGCCTGCCTGGACCTTGAGGTAACCTGCGCCGTCCATCTCTAGCTGGCCTTTGAACAGCTCTGAGGCCGGGGCATGGCCGATGGCGATGAAGACTCCGTCGGCAGAGACCGCTTGGGTCACGCCGGTCTTGACGTTCTTCAACCGCACGCCGGTGACACTGGCCGGATCGCTGGAGCCGAGCACCTCGTCCACGGCATGGTCCCAGATCACCTCGATCTTGGGGTGGGCGAACAGGCGTTCTTGCAGGATCTTCTCAGCGCGGAACTCGGCCTTGCGGTGCACGACCGTGACCTTGGAGGCGAAGTTGGTGAGGAACAGGGCCTCTTCAACTGCGGTATTGCCGCCGCCGACCACGATGACTTGCTTACCCCGGTAGAAGAAGCCGTCGCAGGTGGCGCAGGCCGAGACGCCGAAGCCCTGGAACTTGCTCTCGCTCTCAAGACCCAACCACTTGGCTTGCGCGCCGGTGGCGATGATCAGAGTCTCGGCGAGCCAGACCGCGCCGCTGTCGCAGTCCAGGCGGAACGGGCGCTGGGACAGGTCGGCCTTCAGCACGATGTCAGTGACGATCTCAGTGCCCACATGCTCAGCCTGAGCCTGCATCTGATCCATCAACCAAGGACCTTGGATGACCTCAGCAAAGCCCGGATAGTTCTCCACATCGGTGGTGATGGTCAGCTGGCCGCCGGGCTGGATGCCCTGGATCAAGACGGGGTTGAGCAAGGCTCGGGCGGCATAGACGGCGGCGGTGTAGCCGGCGGGGCCGGAGCCAATGATGATGCAACGGGCGGTACGGGGAGTGGTGTCAGACATGGGGCGTATGTAGGTGAGATTCCGATGGAGTGCGAGCGGGGGATGGCTCCTATCCCCGTGTTCAAGCGGCCAGAAAAGCAGTGACATGACCCATGCTAGGCAGATTGATCCTCCTGAGGTATCATTGGCCTCATGAGCGAGCTCCTTCAGCGCATCACGATCGAGCCTGGGAAGAACGGCGGTAGGCCTAGCCTTCGTGGCTTGCGGGTCAGAGTCCAGGACGTTTTGGAGATGTTGGCGTCGGGCATGAATGCTGAGGAGATTTTAGTCGAGTTTCCTTATCTGGAGGCTGACGACATTCGTGCATCACTAGCCTATGCAGCAGCTCAAGTTGGTGGCACGGCGGTGGTCGCTGCGTGAATTTCTTGGTCGACGCTCAGTTGACGCCAATGCTGGCGGCCTGGCTGCGAGATCAGGGACTTGAAGCGCAACATCTCCATGAACTGGGGCTAGCCTCAGCGACTGATCACGAAGTCTGGGCGCGCGCCCTCGCAAACAATCAAGTTGTCATCACCAAAGATCGAGATTTCGTGGAATGGGCCATCGTGCGTGATCCTGCGCCTCAGGTGGTTTGGCTCAGGATCGGCAATCTTGGGAACCGCGTGTTAATCGCGCGCCTTGAATCTAGCTGGGGACGAATCCAAGCCGAGCTCATCTCGGGAGTTCGTGTTGTGGAGGCTGGCCGCTCGTGACTTCCGAAATCCAGATCGCCGGACGCCTTATTGGTGCGGCTCACCCGCCCTATGTGATCTGTGAGCTGTCGGGCAATCACAATGGCAGCCTGGATCGGGCTCTGGCCATGGTGGATGCGGCGGTGGCTACGGGTTGCGATGCCATCAAGATCCAGACCTATACCGCCGACACCATCACCATGGATGTGGACCGGCCGGAGTTTCGCATTCAAGGCGGGCTTTGGGACGGGCGCAGCCTCTATGAGCTCTATCAGGAGGCTCAAACCCCCTATGAATGGCACGCCGCGATCTTCGCGAGGGCAGCTGAGCGGGGGGTGACGATCTTCTCGTCGCCGTTTGATGAGACGGCGGTTGATCTGCTCGACAGCTTGGGCGCGCCGGCGTTCAAGATCGCGTCCTTTGAGGCCATTGATCTGCCGCTCATCAAGTACGCAGCCGCCAAGGGCAAACCGTTGATCATCTCCACCGGCATGGCGAGCTTGGACGAGATGATCACGGCTCGCGAGACGGCGCTGAGCGCTGGGGCGGCGGGGGTAGTGATGCTGCACTGCGTGTCGAGCTATCCCGCCGATTTGGAAGACGCCAATGTTCGGACAGTGGCCGACATGGCGCAGCGGTTCGACTGCCCCATCGGCCTCTCGGATCACACACACGGGACGGCGGCCTCGGTGGCAGCTATCGCGTTGGGAGCTTGCGTGATCGAGAAGCACTTTACCCTGGCGCGGGCGGACGGTGGGCCGGATGCGGCGTTCAGTCTGGAGCCCGCTGAGTTCGCCGCTTTGGTGGCAGACTGTAAGGACGCCTGGACGGCGCTGGGTCGCGCCCACTACGACCTGTTGGGTTCTGAACGCGCCAATCGGCAGTTCCGGCGCTCGCTCTATGTCAATGCCGATGTGAAGGCTGGCGAGGTGCTCAGCCGGGCCAATGTGCGCTCGATCCGGCCGGGCAACGGACTGCCACCTGGGGACCTGGATAGGGTGTTGGGCCGCCAGGCAGTGCGTGACTTGGTGCGAGGTGAACCCCTAGCCTGGGACATGTTAGCGTGAACCGAGCGCAGGACATCGCAGCCAATGTGCTCAGCGATGTTGGTGCCATGCCGGGAGCCTATACCAATCCCCTACGTGATCTGCGTAAGCGGCACAGCGCTGAGTGGGCTGTTGAGCCCGCTGAGGTCGTGATCGCTGCGGGCAAGCTGGTGGCTCATGAACTGCGTCAGGAATGGAAGTGGCTGGGTTACGAACTGATCCGCTTCCATCGCGAAGCGTTCAATGGGCTCTCCCAAGATGACCTGATCGACCTGAGCAAAGACGTGGCGTCTTGGTATGCGGTCGATGGTCTGGGTACCATCTTGGTTGGGCCGCTGTGGCTAAAGGGTCGGCTGTTTGACGCCGTTGTGACAAGTTGGTCGCTGGACGAGAACCGCTGGTTACGCCGCTTGTCCCTGGTCGCCACGGTGGGATTGAACCTCAAGGGCGGCAAAGGACCCGGCGATGCAGGCCGCACCCTACCAATTTGCCGCCAACTGGCTTCCGACCGTGACGACATGGTAGAGAAGGCGCTATCCTGGGCCTTGCGAACTCTGGCCAAGCGCGACCGCCCGGCCGTGGTCGATTTTATCGCTGAGTGTGACGGCCTGCTGGCAAGCCGGGTGAAGCGCGAGGTGCGCAACCTCTTGAAATTCGGCACCAAAGTCCGAGGCTAACTCCGCGCCGCGATGACCGCGAACATCGCGTCCGCCACCAAGGCCGCCCCCTGCCCGGTGCAGATCTCCGAAGCGGCATCTGCCAGGCGACCGCGCGCCTCGCCATCTGACATCAGCCGCACCAGGGTGCGGTCCAGTGTGGCCTCGAAGTCATGGGTAGAAGGATCGATCACCATGGCGGCGCTCCGGCTTGCCAAGCCCTGAGCCACGCCCCGTTGGTTCTCCGCCAGGATCAGCGCGATCATCGGGCGACCCAGTGTGCAACCTTCCCAAATCGTCGAGCCGGCGGCGGCAATCATCAGATCGCTGCCCGCCATCACCTGGGCCATGTGCGGCGTGTCGACATGGATGGTCAGGCGGGTATCGCGCGACGCGATACGGTTCAGCGCGCGAACACTCGGCGATTGCCCGCCCAACACGACGTCCAATGAGGCTTGTCCCAATCGCGAGCGGATCAGATCAACGAGCCTTTCCGTCAGTTCGCCCTGTTCGCCGAGACCCAGAGATAGAAGGATCCGTCCCACGCCCCCGCCGCGCCGGGCCAGAGCCTGCGGGCGAAGCTCGCCGAACTGGCTGCGCACCGGCGCGTAGTCGGGCCCAAGCAACAGTCGCGTCTTACCGTCCACTAGCAAGGTATAGTCCAGCGGGTTGCGGTCTAGTCCAGAGTCCAGCACCAGATCGCCGCCCAAGGCTCGGTCAGCAAGGTCATCGACCACCAGGCTCAGCTTGCCGTCGGCTAGCGATATATGCTCGCGGCGACCCAGCCCGTAGTGATCAAAGACGACGGCATCGAACTTGGCGGCGGTGACCGAATCGACGAGCGCGTCCGGGTTCAGTGCCGCTGCCGCCTCACGCGCCATATGCGGTGCGAAGGCCTCCAAGATCACAGCGACATCGGGTGAAGCGGCGAACGCGCAACTGGCCCCCCGTGCGCCCATCGCCTCTGCGAGAGTCAGACAACGCATCACATGACCGCCGCCCACCTCAGGGCCGGCGTTGGCGATGAACAGGATGCGAGGGTTGGCGGGAATCATCGCGGCCATGGAACGCTGAATTTAGCCCCTGGGATAGTGCGAACCCGTCAGCCCAGCTCGATCTGGGTATCGATAAAGGATTTGAAGATCACGAAAAACAATTCCGGGTCTCCGGGATCAAGGTTTTCCACCATGCCGGAGACACGGTAGCCGCGTTTGACCAGAAGTTGCCGCATGATGTCGTTAGACTCGTTGGTCGAGACGAACATCCGGTCGTCCTGGAGGTTGACCTCAAGATTGGCCATCAGAGCCGAAGCGACCCCCCGGCGTCGCACCTGCGGCGAAGTGGCGATCAGCTCGAGAAAAGGGTGGCCGAAGAATTCACCCATGACGGCAAAACCGACCAGTTCTTCGTCCAAGATCAGGACCTTGATCGATCTGCCATGGTCGCCGCCTATGGCGCCGCTGATATAGTCATATCGGCGCTCTTCCCGTTCGGCGGTCTCATCCGCTGCGAGGATGTAGGGGAGGTCTGCCAGCGTTGCGGGGCGGACTTCAACACTCATCTGGCTAAACGCGCCTCCCACAACTGCAGAACTTCGTCAGCCGCGCGGTCCGTCTCGGCCAAGGGTTCATACTGCCAGTCATAAAGCGATCCGCCAAACGGTCGCGCCGCGCCTAGACGCTCAAGGTCTTCGTGAAACAGTCGGAACTTTAGGCTGTCGCCATCCATCTTCAGGATGAAGACCGGTTTGCCTGTGGCCGCAGCCTCTGTGGCCATGTTGGCGCTGTCTTCGGTGGCCAACACATAGTCTGCCGCCCCCAGGAACGCGAAATAGGGGTTCTCGCCTTCACCATCCCAGATCACGCCGGGCAGGTGTTTCAGCCGCGCAGCCAGGATGGCCTTAGCCGCAGGGGGCGTACGGCGGGAAAAGGTCACCATCACCGATCCGCCGGACTGACCGACAGGCAGTTCGATCTCATGTGCTAGGCCTGCGGCCCGTTGGGGCGACAAATTGTGCGCCTTGGACTTGCCGCCGATCAGCACCGCGACGCGGGGATGGGGCAGGGATCCAATCATTGCCTCGAACCTTGCGGCCTCCTCGGCCAGACGCTGGGGTGTCACCCGGTTGGGTGAGCCGGTGATCTGTAGGACATTGTCGCCTTGGGTCCGGTCATGCTTTGGCGCGATCACCATGTCGAAGGGACTGGTCGGCATGCGCGGGTCCTGGATCTGGACCACCAGACTCTGCCCCTTGGACCATGCGCGAATACGCATCGATAAGGGCAGGGTCGCACGCCCCGCTGAAATCCAGACATCCGGCCACGGCGGCGCAATGTCGCTCTCCGGTGTCAGGCTGCGCAGAGGAAACGGATTGAAGAACCAAGGCAGTCGCCCGATGCGCCCTCTCCAAGCCATGGTCTTGACCATGATTTGAACCGGGTGCCGGCGACCAATGGCCTCGGCGAGCCCCAAAGCTGGACCCGCATTGCCGGCTCGCCCGTCAGAGACGGCCCAGATAACAAGCGGTGAGACGAGAGACGGTGCCAAGGTCAAAATCGCCTAGAGCGCGCCTAGACCCACTCGACCTTCAGAATTTCATAGGCTTTCACGCCGCCTGGGGTGTTGACCTCGACCACGTCGCCCATTTCCTTGCCGATCATGGCCCGTGCGATCGGCGAGGTGATCGACACCTTGCCGGCCTTCACATTGGCTTCATGTTCGCCGACGATCTGGTAGCGGGCCGCATCTTCGGTGTCTTCGTCCACCACAGACACGGTCGCACCAAATTTCACTTGGCTGCCGGAAAGTTTGGAGACGTCGATCACCTGGGCACGTGCCATCCGGTCCTCGATGTCGGCAATCTGCCCCTCGATCCAGCCCTGGCGTTCCTTCGCGGCGTGATACTCAGCATTCTCCGAGAGGTCGCCGTGCTGGCGCGCCTCAGAGATCGCCGCGATCACTGCGGGGCGTTCCAGCGTCTTCAAACGCTTCAAGTCAACGTCGAGGGCGTGGTAGCCCTCGGCGGTCATCGGCACTTTTTCCATATCAGATGGGACTCAGTTTCGCCCTTTGGGATTCGCGTTCCGGCCGCGGGCGCAGGCGACCGGGGGGGTAGAGCATAAGGCTTGGGGCCTGGAAACTCAAGGGGTGCAATGCAGCATCGGCGTTAGAAACCCCTTTCGTCCCCAAGTTCCGGGCCGATCTAGCGGGGAATCACGGCTAGGTTATGTCCATGACCCCCGTCGCCACCGCCTCGATCATGATCCTAGTCTCAGGTGCCGCCCATGCGGTGGTCAATGCGATCCTGAAGTCTGGCCAAGACAAGATGTCCAGCCGCGCGCTGATCGACGGATTCTCGGCGATGATTGTGCTGCCCTTTGCCTTTGTTGTGGCTCTGCCGCAGGGAGCATGGGGGTGGCTTGGTGTCTCCGGCGTCGTGCACCTCCTTTATCTGCTTTGCCTGATCAAGGCGTTTGAAGCTGCCGATATGACCGTGGCCTATCCCATCGCCCGAGGTGTGGCACCGGCTCTGGCAGCGACCGTTGCGGTGGGCGTGTTCGGTGAACCCATCACCTGGACGACAGTCTGTGGAATCGCACTGATATCCGCCGGAGTGATGACCGTAGGGCTAGGTCGGCACGTTACGCGGGCGGGCCTGACTTGGGCCTTGGCGACCGGCGCCTTGACCGCCCTCTATACGGTGGTGGACGCCCAAGGTGTTCGGGCTGCACCTAGCGCCCCGAGCTACATCGTATGGATATATCTGATCGACGGCTTGATCATAGGTGGTGCCTTTGCCATCCGGCGGGGTCCACGCTTCTTGCTGGCCGCACGCAGTGAGTGGAAGCCGGGGCTGATCGCGGGTGCGTTCTCGTTGGTGACCTACGGTCTCGCACTTTGGGCCTTCCGGATCGGCGACACGCCCCGGTTAGCGGCGCTTCGGGAGACCTCGATCCTGTTCGGCGTGGCGATTGCCGTAGTGTTCCTGAAGGAGCGGCTGACGCGCGGGCGGTTCGCCGGGATTATCGCGATTGCAGTGGGGGCGGCGACGCTGTTGGCAGCGGGTTAGAGCTCGGCAAAGAGGTTGGTTCAGGCGGAGCAACCGGCAACACCATCGGGGCAGGCGTTCCCGCCGGGATCGCCGTCACCGGTAGACGCTTCACCGCCACACCCATCACCCCGCGCCACAGCTCGGCCGGCGCGCCGCCGCCGGTGATCTTGCCCATAGGCGCGTTGTCGTCGCGGCCCATCCAGACCACGGTAGTCACGCCGCCGGTGTAGCCCGCAAACCAGGCGTCCTTGTAGTCTGATGTGGTGCCCGTCTTGCCCGCCACATCATAGCCTGGCATTGCGGCGCGCTTGCCGGTGCCCACGGTGATGACGGTGCGCAGCATGCGGTTGAGATCGCTGAGCGGGGGGTTGGCGATGACAGGCGTGATGGTGGAAGGCGGGCGCTTATAGAGCACCACCCCGCCCGTGGTGCGGATGCGTTCGACGCCGTAAGCCGCCACGCGATAGCCGCCGTTGGCGAAGCTGGAATAGGCCTGGGCCATCTCCAGCGGCGTCACCAGAGTGGTGCCGAGCGCCATGGCCGGGTCGGTATTGACCACCGAATTGATCCCAATACGCCGCGCCGCGGCGGCTACATTGGGGCGACCCACCTGATCGGCCAACCGGGCGGCGACGGTATTGACAGATTGGGCAAGCGCCTGCTCGAGGGTTAGCGCCCCAAGGTATCCGTCAGTATAGTTCTGCGGGCTCCAGGTGCCGATGGTCAGGGGCTCGTCCACGACCGGCATATCGGGGCCCCAACCCGCCTCCAGGGCCGCGAGATAGACGAAGGGCTTCCACGAGGATCCTGCTTGCCGGTGGGCATCGATGGCGCGGTTGAAGGGGGCCTTTGCATAGTCCGCGCCGCCGACTAGGGCGCGGATACCGCCTGTGCCGTCCAGGGTGACCACGGCGGCCTGGCTGGCCCCTTGCTTGGCGTGAGCGGTGATCACGGCACGGGTGGTGTCGGCGGCGGCGGACTCAAGACGAAGGTCGAGCGTGGTCTCGACCACAATGTCCTGCTTGGGGGTTCCAACCCGCTGGCGCGCGAAGGCGTCCATCCAGTCTACGAAATACTGGGCTGGGGCGTTCGGGGAGACCTTGGCCACTTTTGGCGTTTCAGTGCGAGCCTTGGCGAGGTCCTTGGCGGAGATCGCGCCCGTTTCCGCCATTGCATTCAGCACCAGCAGGGCTCGCGTCTTGGAGGCGTCTGGGTGTTCTACGGGATTGTAGTTGGTCGGTGACTTCAGCGTTGCCGCCAGGATCGCGGCTTCGCGAAGGCTCAGACGGGCTGCGGACTTATTGAAATAGCGCTGGGATGCCGCCTCGATGCCGTAGGCACCTGACCCGAAATAGACCCGGCTGAGATAGAGCCCCAGGATCTGTTTCTTGCTGTAGGTCCGTTCCAGCTGGACGGCATAGAGCAGTTCCTGGGCCTTGCGCTCCATTGTGCGGTCTGAGCTGAGGAACAGGTTCTTGGCCAATTGCTGGGTGATGGTTGAAGCCCCTTGGCGGGCCTGGCCCTCGCGGAGGTCGGCGACCAGCGCGCGCGCGATGCCTATGGGATCAAAGCCGGTATGCTCATAGAACCGCCGATCCTCGATGGCGACGAACGCGGCCGGCACATAGGCGGGCAGTTTGGCGATATCGGTGGACGGGGCGTAGCGACCGCCGCGCACGCCCAGCACCGCGCCGGAGCGGTCCAGAAAGGTCACCTGTGGGTCGCGCTTGATCGGGGGTAGGGTCGGCAATTCCAGCGATGTGCCGTTGATCGTAAATGCCGCCAGGACTCCAAGCACGTATCCGTCTCCCCGAAGTGTTCAGCGCACCTATCGCGATGGGTTGTGGCCTCAGCGAGGCGGAGGGCCAAGATAATTCGCCGTAATGCTCGGACCGGTTGAGATGCCTACCCGCCTGGCCCGGCCTTGCTCCATAGCCCTAGTCGCCCCTAGTGTTCATGCTGAACCATGACCGACATATTCATCTCTTACGCACGATCCACCGAGGACCAAGCCCACAAAGTGGCTGAGGCCTTGCGCGCCATGGGATATGGGGTCTGGCGCGACGACGAACTTCCCCCGCACCGGGACTATGCCGATGTGATCGAGGAGCGACTGGAGAACTCTAAGGTCGTTGTGGTTCTGTGGTCTGCCGATGCGGTTAAGTCGCAATGGGTTCGCGCGGAGGCCAATCGGGGCCGTGAGGCCGGCAAGCTGGTGCAGCTCTCACTCGACAATGCCCGCCTACCGCTGCCGTTTGACCAGATCCAGTGTGTTCCGATGAGCCATTGGAATGGGGATACGGGCCTGCCGGGTTGGCGGAAAGTCATCGAAAGTGTGGCCGATCTGATGGGGTCGACAGCCGAGAAGCTGCCGATTGTGCCACGGGAGCCGGTGGAACGCCTGTTGGCAGTCTTGCCCTTCGATAACCTCTCCGGCGACCCAGATATGCTCTATTTCTCTGACGGGCTATCAGAGGAGATCCTGCAGACGGTTTCGCGCACCACCCCGCTGAAGGTGATCGGTCGGGGATCAAGTTTTCAGTTTCGCGGCGCGAACAAGGCTGCGGCAAATGTGGCAGCGGAGCTTAAGGCCACACATGTGTTGGACGGCTCAGTGCGACGCAGCGGCGACCGGGTGCGCATAACAACCTATCTCGTGGACTGCGGCTCACAGACCACACTTTGGGCCGAACGCTTCGACCGCGATCTTTCTGATGTCTTTGCTTTGCAGGATGAGATCGCTGAGGCCGTCGCAGGTGCCCTGCGCACCAGCTTCGCGCCCGCCCCGACACCGGAGAGCATCGCGCCGGAAGCCTATGATCTCTACCTCAAGGCCCGGGCGCGCGGAGATTGGGATGATACGCAAGAGGACCGACTGGCCGCCATCGCCCAGTTGGAGCGCGTGGTCGAGCTGGCGCCGAGTTTTGCACAGGCTTGGGCCAGCCTCGCCTATGCCAAGGTGGTCGATCTGAGATTGTTCCCGAGATCCGTAGAGAACTATGAGCTTGTGCGGTCCCAGATCACCCGAGCGGCGGAAGCTGCGCTCCGATTGGATCCCAATACGGGCCTAGCTTATGCTGCACTGAGCTATCTGCAGCCCTATGGCCGATACGCCGACAAGGCGACCCTGCTTGGTCGCGCCGTCTTGGTTGACCCGGGCGATGGCCAGTCCCTGTTCACCTTAGGCATCTTTGAGGAGACTCTCGGTTTCTTGCGGGACAGTCTCCGGCGGTTTCAAAAGGTGGTCGCCCTTGATCCGCAGAACGCGTTCGCTAACCTGCACTGCGGCAGCACCATGATCGCGTGCGGCCAGATCGACGAGGGGCGCTTGCTCATCGACAGCGCCTTGGCAAAGCATGACGTGGCACCGGTGCATTGGGGTGCCTTGCTGCACATAGAGTCCGCCATTGGCGATTGGCCGCGATATGAAGATCTGTTGAGCCGACTGCCGGAGGGATACCGGATTATCCCCATGGTCCGGGAAGTCATTGCCCTCGGCGGCCTCCGACGCAAACCGGATCCAGCGGGGACGGCTATTGTCCAGGGTATGCTGCAGAGGGAATTGGCCGCAACAGGTTCGGTGGGATTCGGCTTTCTGGTCGTGGCTGCAAGCATTGGCCTAGTGGAAGAAACCTACGCCGTGATCGCCAAGGCCTCATTTGCCCACATGTTCGATCCCCAAGGACCGGTCCCATCGGCACGTTGGTCTCCTGCTGCGATGTTCACCGATGTGGGGCGGCGGTTGCGGCAAGATATCCGGTTCGTCGACTTCTGCGCACGGATCGGATTGGTGGACTACTGGCTGGAAGCTGACCGTTGGCCTGACTGCGCTGATGAGGTTCCCTATGATTTCCGGGCCGAGGCCAAGCGGATTGGCCGTAGTGCGCAGAGCGTGTCAGGATGATGATAACGGGAAAGCGAAGCGGGAGGCGCAGACATGGCTAGAGTTTTGATCACCGGTGCCAGCAAGGGCATAGGCTATGATACGGCGCTGACCCTGGCGCGCGCAGGGCATGCGGTAGTGGCGACCATGCGCAATCCTAAGGCGTGCGATCTGGCCGAGGTTGCAGCACGTGAGAAGCTGTCTCTGACCGTTGCCGCTCTCGATGTTGACGACGACGCCTCGGTGGTGGCGCTGTTCACATCGCCAGCCGTCGATGTGGCCAGCCTGGACGTGCTGGTCAACAATGCCGGCATTCTCAGTATGGACGCCATTGAGGACGAGAGCGTGGCTCAGTTCGCCGCCGTTATGAACACCAACCTTCTGGGCGTGGTGCGATGCTGCAAAGCGGTGTTGCCGTCCATGCGGGTTCGCCGGTCGGGCCTGATTATCAACATCACGTCGATCGCCGGCAAGATCGCGATCTTCGGTCAGGCGGCATATGTGGCGTCGAAGTTCGCACTGGAGGGCTTCACGGAAGCCTTGGCGCAAGAGGCCTTGGCCTTTGGGGTGCGGGTGGCGATTGTCGAGCCGGGGATCATCGCGACACCCATGACCCTAGCGAACCTACCCAAACCCAAGGCGGACAGCGTCTATCCGCACGGCGCGCGAATGACCGCCTTCTACGGCGCGGTGCCGGCTTCGGGACCGGCCCCAGCCGTAGTCTCTGAAACCATCAAGGACTTGGTGGAGGGCAAGCTTACCGAGTTTCGCAATCCCACCGGCCCCGACGCCCTGCCGTTCCTGGGCCTACGGGCCAGCATGACCGACCAGCAGTGGATCGAGCTGGGCGGGATTGCGGACAATGGGGACTACTATAAGGCATTCTTGGGGGTGTCTGGGATGGACCTGACGCCGCAGAGCTAACCATGCCTTCGGGGACTACTTCACCGTTAGGCCACCGTCGATGACCAGCTCGGACCCTGTGCAATAGCGGCTCTCGTCAGAGGCCAACCATAAGACGCCGTTGGCGATGTCCAGGGGATAGCCCTTGAGGCCCAAAGGCACCGAGTCGGCTGTCATGGCATCGAGCGTCGGGCCGCGGGGAGGGCGAGCATTGTCGCCGGCGTCGCCGGTGCCGATGATGTCATCCCAGATGGGCGTTTCGATGATGCCTGGGTGGACGGAATTGCAACGGATCTTGTCCTTGGCATTGGCGCATTCCATGGCCACCGATTTGGTGAACAGGCGGACGGCCCCTTTGGTCGCGCAGTAGCCGGCCAGGATGGCTGAGCCCTTGAGGCCCGCCACTGAGGAGATATTGATGATTGAACCACCATCGCCGCTAACTCGCATGAGCGGGATGGAATGCTTGGTCCCTAGGAACACGCCGTCGACATTGATCGCCGTCTGCCGCTGGAAGTCAGCGAGGGTCATGTCGAGCACGGAGCCGGAAATGCCAATCCCGGCATTGTTGACCAGGATGTCGAGACGACCGTGCTTGGCTTTGACGGCGGCAATCACATCGATCCAAGCCTGTTCCTTGGTCACGTCATGGTGCAGGTATTCGGCCTTGCCGCCGGTAGCCTTGATGCCGGCGACCACGTCGGCACCTTTGGCGTCCTGAAGATCGGTGATGACGACAATCGCGCCTTCTTCGGCCAAGCGCTCTGCGCAGGCGCGCCCGATGCCGCTCGACCCACCGGTGATCAACGCCACCCGCCCCTGAACTCGACCCGCCATATGAAACTCTCCCAATTCGCAATTCACCAAATGGGTAGCCGAAGGCGCAGACTTGGTCGAGCTACTTGATCTTGATTGTCGCGGTGCCTTGCTCAGAGGTCATTTCGAAGGCGTCGCCCGAGACCTTGTCCTTCGGATAGATTGCGCAACGTTCGGCCGGTTCAAAATTTGAGGTTGTGCAGAGTTTATCGTCCTCAATGCGCCAAGTTCCGGTCAATTGACCCTCCATCCCAGTGAACTTGCCATCGGGGGTATAGGTCACCTCGGCTTCGAAGCCAGGAGCTGTCAGAATAATTCCATGGGTGACGACCTCATGCAGCGTGTCGGCCATTGCCGAGCCAGCGACCGCAAGTGCCAGGGTTGCCGCGAGTAAGAGCTTGCTCAAAGTAACCTCCATTAAAGAACGATGCCCAGCCGTCCCTACACCATTCCAGGCTCATGATCGACACTTAGGGCGGCTTCGTCCTTAGCCGTAACTTTGCAGCGGACGGACATCCAACGGACCCTGCGCCACCGCGACGATGGCTTGAGCTGCGGCGAGCGCACCGGCTGAGGTGGTGAAATAGGGGATCTTCATCATTAGGGCTGAGCGGCGGATTTCGTAGCTGTCGGCCAGGGATTGCTTTCCCTCGGTGGTGTTGAACACCAGTTGGACATCACCGTTCTTCATGGCGTCAACGATATGCGGACGGCCTTCAAGCACCTTCTTGACGGGCTCGACGGCTAGGCCTTGGCCGGAGAGAAACTCGGCTGTGCCAATGGTGGCCAACACCTTGAAGCCTTGGTCGAGCAAGAGGCGCACGGGCTCCAAGATCCAGCTCTTGTCGGCGTCCTTCACCGAGACAAACACGCAGCCGGCAGCCGGCAGTGTGGTACCGCCGCCGAGCTGGGCCTTAGCAAACGCCCGTGCAAAGGCAGGGGCGGAGGTCTCGCCAGGTCGAATCCAGTCCAGGCCCATGACCTCGCCGGTTGAGCGCATCTCGGGACCCAACACGGTGTCGACCCCTGCAAAACGGGCGAAGGGGAACACAGCCTCCTTCACCGCCACATGGTCGTAAGGCTTGTCGACCAGACCGAAGCTGGAGAGACTTTCGCCGGCCATCACCTTGGCGGCGATGGCAGCGACCGGCTGGCCGATGGTCTTAGCGACGAAGGGCACGGTGCGGCTGGCGCGGGGATTGACCTCCAGCACGAAGATGCGCGGCGTGTCGCTGTGGGGTTCCTCGATGGCGAACTGGACATTCATCAACCCGCGCACATTCAGCGCAAAGGCCATGGCTTGGGTCTGGCGTTTCAGCTCGGCGATGGTCTCAGGTTTCAGCGAGAAGGGGGGCATCGAACAGGCGCTATCGCCGGAGTGAACGCCCGCTTCCTCAATGTGCTCCAACACGCCGGCAACATACACAGAAGTGCCATCGCAAAGCGCGTCGACATCCACCTCAGTGGCTCGCGAAAGGTATTGATCAATCAGCACGGGGCTGTCGCCGGAGACCTGGACGGCGGTGTTGACGTAACGCTCTAATTGTTCGTCGTCGCGGATGATTTCCATGGCCCGCCCGCCCAAGACATAGGAGGGACGGATCACAATGGGGTAGCCCACCTTGTGCGCTCCGGCGAAGGCCTCGTCGCGGCTGCGCGCTATGGCATTGATCGGCTGGGCGATCTCAAGCCTGTGAAGAAGCTGCTGAAAACGTTCGCGGTCTTCGGCGAGGTCGATGGCGTCCGGGCTGGTGCCGAGGATGGGGATACCGGCGTCTTCCAAAGCCTGAGCCAGCTTGAGTGGTGTCTGGCCGCCAAATTGAACGATAACGCCGAGCAAAGTGCCATTGCGTTGTTCAACCGCGATCAGTTCCAGCACGTCCTCTGCGGTGAGCGGTTCGAAATAGAGCCGGTCGGAGGTGTCGTAGTCGGTGGAGACGGTCTCAGGATTGCAATTGACCATGATCGACTCCACGCCGAGGTCGGCCAGGGCGAAGGCGGCGTGGCAGCAGCAATAGTCGAACTCGATTCCCTGGCCGATCCGGTTTGGACCGCCACCCAGGATGATGGCCTTGCGGGCGTTTGTCGGCTCGCTCTCGCAGTCCGGTTCCTGTCCTAAGGTCCCGGTTTCATAAGTAGAATACATGTAAGGGGTTTCGGCGCGGAACTCGCCGGCGCAGGTATCGATGCGCTTGTATACCGGGCGGACACCCAGAGCGCGGCGAGCGGCGCGGACATCGGCTTCCCGGCCGTTGGTGAGTTTGGCCAAGCGGGCGTCTGAGAACCCCTGAGCCTTCAGCGCGCGCATGGCCTGGGGGGTGGTGGGCAGGCCGCCGGCGCGGATCAGGCCTTCCTCGCGGACCAGTTCCTGAATTTGGCGCAGGAACCAAGGTTCGTACGAACAGGCGGCGTTGACCTCGTCGACGCTGAGACCGTGGCGGAAGGCTTGGGCAATGACCCGCAGACGGTCTGGGGTCGGGTTGCCGAGGGCGCGCACCACGGCGGCGTGGCCGGTCTCAGGATCGGCCGAACCATCAATCTCGATATCGTCCAGGCCGGTGAGGCCGGTTTCCAGGCCGCGCAGGGCTTTTTGCAGGCTTTCCTTGAAGGTCCGACCGATGGCCATGACCTCGCCTACCGACTTCATCGAGGTGGTGAGATAGGGCTCTGATCCCGGATATTTCTCGAAGGCGAAGCGTGGAATCTTGGTGACTACATAGTCAATGCTGGGCTCAAACGAGGCGGGGGTCGCCCCGGTGATGTCGTTCATCAGCTCATCGAGTACGTAACCGACGGCTAGGCGCGCAGCGACCTTGGCGATGGGAAAGCCGGTGGCCTTGGATGCCAGGGCGGAGGACCGCGACACCCGCGGGTTCATCTCGATCACCACCATGCGGCCGTCAGCGGGGTTGACAGCGAACTGAACGTTGGAGCCGCCCGTCTCGACCCCGATCTCACGCAGCACGGCGATCGAAGCAGTGCGCATCCGCTGATATTCTTTGTCAGTCAGGGTGAGTGCTGGAGCCACAGTGATACTGTCGCCGGTATGGACGCCCATTGGGTCGATGTTTTCAATGGAGCAGACGATGATGCAGTTATCGGCCTTGTCGCGGACCACCTCCATCTCGAACTCTTTCCAGCCTAGGACGCTCTCTTCGATCAGCACCTCGGTGGTGGGGGAGAGGTCGAGACCGTGGGCGACGATCTCACGGAATTCCTCAAGATTATAGGCGATGCCGCCACCGGTGCCGGCCAGGGTGAAGGAGGGGCGCACGATGGCGGGCAGGCCGACGAATTCCAGTCCCTCCAGGGCCTCATCCATATTGTGGGCGGCCTTAGACTTCGGGCTTTCGAGGCCGAGTTTGTCCATGGCATCGCGGAATTTCTGGCGATCCTCGGCCCTGTCGATCACGTCGGCCTTCGCCCCAATCATCTCGACGCCGTATTTGGCGAGTGCCCCGGAGGCCTCTAGGGCGAGCGCAGTATTGAGCGCTGTCTGACCACCCATGGTCGGCAACAGGGCGTCTGGGCGTTCCTTGGCAATGATCTTTTCGACCATCTCCGGGGTGATCGGCTCGATATAGGTGGCGTCGGCCACGTCCGGGTCGGTCATGATCGTGGCCGGATTCGAATTAACCAGGATGATCCGGTAGCCCTCGGCCCGCAGCGCCTTACAGGCCTGGACGCCGGAATAGTCGAACTCGCAGGCCTGACCGATGACGATAGGCCCTGCGCCGATGATCAGGATCGAGGAGATGTCGGTCCGTTTGGGCATCCATTTATCCGCGCGCAAGGGCGGCGCTGCGGTTCCGCGCGCCGTGCCCGATTGATCTGTAGGTTAAGCGGTTCGTTTAGAGAGGGAGTCGGGTCTGCGCAAGCGGGGAGGTTGGACGGGCGATTTCAAACATTGAACAAAATAGGAACAATGCCTAGACTTTCGAGGTCAACGGAGATCGAGGCAATGAATGAAGAATTGAACCACGGAAAACACGGACCACACGGACACCTCCTCTTCGAGGAGGAAGCGTTTCTGGTCCGAGGTGCAGTGTTTGAGGTCAACCGTGAGATGGGAAGCGGGTTCCTGGAGGCCGTCTATCACGAGTGCTTGGTGAACGAATTTGCCCGGAGGAATATCCCGCACATTTCGAAACCTTCCTTGAAGCTAAGCTACAAGGGGCAGGTTTTGGAGCAAGTCTATGTGCCCGACTTCGTCTGCTTTGATCGGATGGTTCTGGAACTAAAGGCTGTTCGGGAAATCGCGCCCGAGCATCGGGCGCAGGTGATGAACTACTTGAAAGCCTCCGGCCTGCGGCTTGGCCTCCTTGCTAATTTCGGGAGTTCTTCCAAAGCTCAAATTGAGAGATTTGTTCTCTGACCCGTCCGTGTATTCCGTGTTTTCCGTGGTTCAATTCTTGCTTCACCAGCCAAAAGAAAATGGGCCGGTGTTGCCACCGACCCATCGTGTTCCGTAGCTCTTGGAGCCGAAACTAGACTTGCAGATTGCCCGCGGACATTTTGCCGCTGCGCTTGTCGCGCTCGAGCTCGAAGGTGACCTTTTGGCCTTCGTTCAGAGAACGCAGGCCGGCACGTTCCACGGCCGAAACATGGACGAACACGTCTTGTCCGCCCTCGTCAGGTTGAATGAAGCCGTAGCCCTTGGTGCCGTTAAACCACTTCACGGTGCCGGTAGACATAGAGATAATCGTCCTTGAATAGATATGCCCCGACGCCCAATTGCAGTCGCCAGGGATCAATTTTCGGAGGGAGTCGGGAGCAGGTCCGGTGCATCAGAAGAAGCGTCGAATATCAGCCGAACCTACGAGTTTGACCCCATCACTTTGGCGGAAAGCTGTGTAGATGGCAAGATAGGGATTGCGGTAGGGTGCCGGACTGTGCTGGGGGTGGTCCAGCGAGGTGGCAGCATCGCAAGTTTTACCCTTGCCCCAACTCAAACTACCCTCCACCGTGCGCTCCAAACTCGGTCTCAGAAACACATCTTGTCTGTCACGACACTCGAAAATCCGTTGGCTGAACTGATGTCGCGAATTGCCGACGGCGACCGCGCGGCCCTGCGGCAACTCTATGACGCCACTTCGGCGAAGCTTTTTGGGGTTTGCCTTCGTATCTTGTCCAATCGAGACGAGAGTGAAGACGTGCTGCAGGAGGTTTACATCACGATTTGGCGTCGGGCCGACCGCTTTGAGGCGGGGCGAGCCAGCGTCATCACGTGGGTTTCCACGATCGCCCGGAACCGCGCGATTGACCGGTTGCGCGCCCGAGGTCCCTTGGCATACGCCGAACAAGTCGACGACATGGAGATCGCCGACGGCGCTGAAAGCGCGCACGCGATTCTAGAGGCCGCGCAATCGGGTGAGGCTCTTGGGCGTTGCCTATCAACCTTGGATGATCGCACCGAGAAGGTTATTCGCACGGCCTTTTTCGAGGGCGTCACGTATGAAGCCTTGGCCCAACGGATGGCAACACCGCTCGGAACTGTAAAGAGTTGGGTACGGCGAGGGTTGCTCAAGCTCAAGGAGTGTTTGGACCCATGAGCGCCGACCCCGAATTGCCGGACGATGAGGCACTGGCCGCCGAGCATGCGCTGGGCGTGTTGAGTGTTGCGGAACGCTCCGCCGCTGAAACCCGCATGGCGCGTGATCCGGACTTCGCTAAGGAAGTGGAGGCCTGGCGTGAGCGCCTGACGCCTTTGCTGGGTGAGGTGGCTGAGGTTCCACCGCCGGTGGGTCTCTGGTCACGCGTCGAAACCGCTTTACCGGTCAATGACAATTTGACGTCGAAACTTCGGTTTTGGCGCGGGGCAACTCTGGGGTCGCTTGGGCTCGCCGCAGCCAGCCTGGCGGCTGTGGCGGTTTTGGTTGCGCAGCGGCCAGCGGAGATCGGCCCTTCACCGCTTGATCCGGGCGTGGTGTTGAATGCCCGACTCGACTCCGACAAGGGCCAACACTTGTTCGTTGCATCCTATGATCGGGCCCGACGGATAGTAATGATTTCGTCCTTGGTGCCACCTGGAACCGACCCCGGCCATGTGCATGAACTCTGGCTGATACCTGCAGACGGCAAGCCCAGACCCTTGGGGTTTGTGCCCGTTGGGGCCTCGGTGGCCATTCCGGTTTCCGCACCCATGGTCGAATTGGCAGATTCGAGAGCGGCCCTGGCCATCTCTGTTGAGGCACCCGGTGGGTCTAAAGAGGCTGGACCTACTGGGCCTGTAGTGGCGCTCGGCAAGCTGACCAAGATTTAGTTTCACCGTTCTGCATCCAGATTTGAGGGCGGCTCGTATTTCCAACATCGCCAGCGAGGCGAGTTGAAAATCGAGGAACTTCAAAGTGTCAAACAAGTTGATCGCGGCTCTGACCGCAGGCGTCGCCATCGCCCTAACTGGCGCAACCCTGGTGCAAGCCAAACCGATGGGCGAAAAGACTGTGATGGTCGGCGGTGCGCCCATGTACCCAACCAAGAACATCATCCAAAACGCCGTGAATTCTAAGGACCACACCACGTTGGTGGCAGCGGTTAAGGCGGCGGGCCTGGTTGAAACCTTGTCTGGCCCCGGCCCATTCACGGTGTTCGCACCGACCAACGCGGCGTTCGCTAAGCTTCCGGCCGGCACAGTCGAAACCCTGGTCAAGCCTGAGAACAAGGGCACGCTGACCAAGATCTTGACCTATCACGTGGTGCCGGGTCGGATGTCGGCGGCCAACCTGATGTCAGCGGTAAAGGCCGGTGGCGGCAAGGCCATGCTGAAGACGGCATCAGGTGAAACCCTGAAAGTCACGACCAAGAACGGTGCGGTCTGGCTGACCGATTCCAAGGGCGGCATGTCCAAGGTGACTATCGCCAATGTGAACCAGTCCAACGGCGTGATCCACGTGGTCGATACGGTTCTGCTTCCGTAGTCCGAGTTGGGGGTGGGGGCGGAAGTTTCCGCCCCCGGGTCGGAAAAGGGCGGCACACCTAATGTTCCCCCTTTTCCGATTCCGTCCTCAGGTTATGATCTCCCAATTGGCGGACGATCCGCCGCAAGGGGGACTGAGATGAAGAGTATTTTGATCGGTGCAAGCTGCGCCTTATTGTTCGCAGGAACCGCTGCGGCCAAGCCGATTTCGGACAAGGGACTCACCGTCAAGGAAGTCCAAGCTTGGCTGCTGGACGCCGGCTACAAGGCTGAAATCGTCAAGGAAGAAAAGGGTGAGGACTACGTGAAAAGCGCCGCCGAAGGGATCAAGTACGACATCTTTCTGCGCGACTGTGATGCGGCGCACGCCTGTCGTTCCCTGACATTTTCTGCGGGGTTCAACCTCGACAAGGGCACGACGGCGGTCAAGATGAACGAGTGGAACGCCGACAATCGCTACGTCAAAGGCCATATCGACGAAGAGAACGATCCCTATCTTCAGTATGACGCCAACTTGGCTCCAGGGGGCACCTATGAAGCCCTAGATGATGATTTCTCGGTGTGGAAAGGTTTCCTGCCCGACTTCAAGAAGTTCATCGGCTGGCAGTGAGATTGTTCGGCCCACCCTGTAACCCTCCTTTTATCTCTGACGAATAGGTTGGGATAACGGGGAGATCAGGTCATGGCCATCAGCGCTGACTATCCATCGCCAGTCACGGTGAACGGCTTTGCGTGCAAGAACTGCACGGACGTTGACTATGCTAAGAAGCATATTGATCCTGCACATCCGAAGGACGGTCCGTTCGGCGTTAATGCCGAGGAACACCGCGCCGGGATTGGCGATCCTGCTGAGAGCGACCGCAATCAAGCTGTGACCTTTGGTGGCCGACTGGCAGGGCTGACGAATGGCGCGATCTTGGCCGGACAGCTGCCCAGCGCGTCGTCGGTGTCGCGACTGGATATCCGCGCTTAGCGCGTCGCATCCATCAGGGCCGCAAACCTTTCAAACAAATAGAGCGAGTCTGTGGGGCCAGGTGATGCCTCCGGGTGGTGCTGGACGCTGAATATTGGCGAGCCGGTGAGCGCAAGGCCCGCATTGGTGCCGTCGAACAATGAGACATGGGTTTCCTCAACCCCGGTCGGCAGGCTGGTGCGGTCAACGGTGAAGCCGTGGTTCATGGAGACGATTTCCACCTTGCCGGTGGTCAAGTCTTTAACCGGATGGTTCGCGCCGTGATGGCCCTGGTCCATCTTCAGGGTCTTGGCCCCGAGAGCGAGCGCCATCATCTGGTGACCCAGGCAGATGCCGAAGACCGGAACGCCGCTGGCGACCAGCTTTTTGATCTCAGGTACAGCATAGACACCGGTGGCCGCTGGATCGCCGGGGCCGTTGGAGAGCATGATGCCATTGGGCTTTCGGGCCAGGATATCCTCAGCCGAGGTCGAGGCGGGAACGACCGTAACTTGGGCTCCAATGGACGTCAGCGCGCGCAGGATATTGCGCTTCACCCCGAAGTCCATGACCACCACTTCGTATTTGGTGGGGCCGGATAGGGGATAGCCGCCGGGCCAATCATAGAGCCCCTCTTCATAAGTGAAGGGTTGCAGGCAGGTGGCGTCTTTGGCGAGGTCGAGGCCTTCGAGGCCACTCCACTCCGCAGCTTGGCGCACCAGCGCCGGGATATCGAATTTGCCCTCGGGGTTATGGGCGATCACGGCGTGGGGCATACCCTTTTCGCGGATCACTTTTGTGAGCGCACGGGTATCCACGCCGGCTAGGCCAATCACGCCGCGTCTGGTCATCCAGCCGGCGAGGTCAGAGTCTGAGCGCCAATTGGATGGCGCGGTCGGCAGGTCGCGGAAGATCGCAGCTCGCGCTGAGGTCTCTGACCCGCCGGACATCTGCTCAATGTCTTCACCATTGGTGCCGACATTGCCCACATGGGGGAAGGTGAAGACAATGATCTGCGCCATATAGGAGGGGTCAGTCAGGATCTCCTGATAGCCGGTCATGGCGGTGTTGAAACACACCTCGCCCACGGCAGAGCCGACGGCCCCGACGCCTAGACCTTGCAGCACAGTTCCGTCCGCCAGGACCAAAACCCCGGTGACGCCAGATAAGAGCTCGCTCATAATGGCTGTCTCTAGGTGTCAAAGCAGGGGTTTTCAATGCGCTATGTCGATCCGGACCGACAGGCCTGGGAATTATTTAAGTCGCTGTCACGCGACACACCAATCCAGATGCTGAACTTGGTGACGCTGAAACCCGTGGCGGACTATCCGGAGGGACACCCAGATCACGGCAAGGGTCTAACGGGACTGGACGCCTACCGCGCCTATGGTCGGACCACAGCGGCGATCTTCGCTCGGGTCGGTGGCCGGCAGATTTGGGCGGGAAAACCACAGGTTATGGTGACGGGACCGCAAGCGGAAGGCTGGGACATAGCCTTCATCGCGGAGTATCCGAGCTCGGCAGCCTTCATGGAAATGGTGCGCGATCCGGATTATCGCGCGCTGGTGGCGCACCGAACCGCAGGGGTGGAAACCTCACGACTGTTGTGCCTGTCGCCCGTCACACCCGGCGAGGGATTTGGAGAGTAGACATGCTGGACCTGCGACCCAATTGCGAACGCTGTGACAAGGACCTGCCCCCAGGGAGTTTGGAGGCGATGATCTGCACCTTCGAATGTACATTCTGTGATGACTGCGCCTATAGAAATCTTGGCGGAACCTGTCCCAATTGCGGCGGTAATTTCGCGCCGCGTCCGATACGCCCAGCAAGCATGTTGGCGAAATTCCCGGCTTCCACCGAGCGTGTCTTGAAGCCCCATCCATGACCATCACCACAGTTGGCCTGGATGCTGATGACACCCTTTGGCACAACGAAACGATCTTCCGGCTGACTCATGAGCGGTTCTGCGCCCTGTTGGCCGGGGCGGCAGAGCGTGAGCAAATCGATGTAAGGCTTGCGGAGGTCGAACGCCGCAACTTGGCGCTCTACGGCTACGGGGTCAAAGGGTTCACACTCTCGATGATCGAGACAGCTATGGAGCTGACCAATGGCCAGGCCTCGGGCGCAGTGATTCGGGAGATCCTGGCGGTTGGTCGCGAGATGTTGAATGAGCCTGTGGAACCTCTGCCGGGGGTGGATTTGGCCTTGGCGCAACTGTCGGAACGCTATCGCCTGGTCTTGATCACCAAGGGCGACCTGTTGCATCAGGAACAGAAGCTAGCGGCATCTGGATTGGGGGATCTGTTCGCCGCTGTCGAGATCGTTAGTGAGAAGGTCGCCTCGACCTATGAGCGGGTGTTTGCTCGCCACGGCACAGGAGCCGGGCAGGGGGCGATGTGCGGAAATTCCTTGCGGTCTGACATTATTCCGGCGCTGGAGGCAGGTTGCTGGGCGGCCCACGTTCCCTATCCGCTGATCTGGGCTCATGAGCTGGCTGACACGCCAATCGGCCATTCTCGGTTTGCTGAACTGACCTCGATCTCAGAGTTTCCGAACTGGCTTGCAACAATCTGCTGAGGTGATGTCACAATCTGGGCGTCTGCTCCGTCCTTGGGGCAAAGGTTGGAGATCACCATGTGGCGCATCGTGGCAATCGCATTGGCAGCTGTGTTGGGCCTCAATGGCCTGGCCATGCTGTTCGGGTCGTTCTGGTGGTACAATGCCGTGCCCGGCGTGATCGCGACCGGGGCGTTCAATCCACATTTCGTCCGCGATATCGGCATGGCCTATTTGGTGACCACGGGTGGCCTGGTTTGGTGGGTTTGGCGCCCCGCTCAGGGGTGGCCAACCCTGGTTGGCGCAGCGGCTTTCCTAATCGCCCACGCCGTAATTCATGTCTTCGACGCTAGCTGCGGCAGAAACCTCTTGGCCGATCTGATCCGGGATTTTGCGGGCGTCTATCTGCCCGCTCTCGCCACGGCTTGGATCGCTTTGGCGAACCGCCCAAATCAAGGAGCCTGACCATGCTTAGAGCCCTGCTCAGCCGAGGGATCGACAAGGTGGAGCGCCAGTTTGGCTATGATGTCGGCTATATGCGTCAGATGCTTCGGATCAGCCCCGGCACCTTCATGAAGTTCGGCGTGTTGACTCAACTTGTGGATCGCAAGGCCGCGCCGGGCGCACTGCTCGCGGCGGCGGGAATGGCCGCGACCTTGGTCGAGGATTGTGGTCCTTGCGCCCAAATCTCCGTCGACATGGCGGCGGCGGGCGGGGTCGAGGCCTCGGTGCTGAGGGGAATCTTGGCTGGAGACATTGCAGCGATGGGCGAAGTCGCCGCGCTTGGATGGCGCTTTGCCCACGCCTCTATGACTCGGGACATGGAGACGGCTGATCCGTTGCGAGATGAGATCATGGCGCGATGGGGTGAAAGGGGGCTGTTGGCGGTCAGTTTGGCGATCACCACCGGTCGGATGTTTCCGACTGTCAAATACGCTCTTGGTTATGGCAAGGCTTGCTCGCGCTTGACGGTGGCAGGAGAGCCGACGCCGGTCGCCCACATCGCCCTGGCGGCCTGACTTGGCCGGCGATCTCGCGGTTTTTGAATCAGAGCGACCGCGCCTTTCGCGGCTCGCCTACCGCATGCTGGGCTCGGTCAGCGCGGCGCAGGACGTGGTGCAAGACGCTTGGCTGCGCTGGGACCGTGCTGATGTCGAGATCATCGATCCCGGCGCATGGTTGGTTCGCGTGACCAGCCGACTTTGCCTCGATCGCATGCGCTCAGCCAAGGCGCGGCGGGAGGTCTATCGTGGCCCTTGGCTGCCGGAGCCCTTGATCGAAGACTTGACGCAGGATCCATTGGAGCGTGCCGAGGATGTTTCGGTGGCGTTTCTTTTGGCCCTTGAGAGATTGTCGCCGTTGGAGCGGGCGGTGTTTCTGCTGCACGACGTGTTCGACGCCGACTATGCGCAGGTCGCCGAGACCTTGGAGCGCAGCGAGGCCACGGTGCGCCAATTGGCCAGTCGGGCCCGCACGCACCTGCAGGCTGCCAAGCCTCGATTCTCTGTCAGCCAAGACGAGGCGACCAAACTGGCAACCGCGTTTATGGCGGCGGCCTACCAGGGTGATCTGGCCGGGCTATCCAAGGTGTTGGCCGATGACGCTGTGATGATCACCGACGGCGGAGGCCTGCGACCCGCAGCCCTGCGCGTGATGGTCGGGCCTGAGGACATTTTGCGTCTATTGCAGGGCTTGGCTTGGCGAGGCCGCAAGTTTTCGGAGATGGGATTTAGGGCTGTGCGGATCAATGGCTATCTCGGTGTGATCCTGGACTCTGCAGACGGGCCGATGACCCTGGCCTTTGAGCCTGGCCCGGACGGGAAGCTCAGCGGCATCTATCTTGTGCGCAACCCGGACAAGCTTGGGCATTTGGCGCGCTGAACGGATTGTCTTGCCATCGCATGGGCCTAACATTGCCAAGTGCGCTTTGATGACCGTTTCATTGATGAACTGAAGTCCCGCCTCCGCCCCTCCGATGTGATCGGGCGGAGCGTGAAGCTGACGAAACGTGGGCGGGAGTATGTGGGTCTGTCACCCTTCACCAAGGAGAAGACTCCTTCCTTCTACGTCAATGACGACAAGGGCCAGTTCTTCGATTTCTCGGCCAATAAGAGCGGTGACCTGATCAGTTTCCTGCAGGAGACCGAGCGGTTGTCGTTCTCCGAAGCGGTAGAGAAATTGGCGGCGGAGGCGGGTATGGCCTTGCCAGAGGTCGATCCTCGTGCCGCTGAGCAGGAGAAAGTCCGCCAGGGTCTGTCGGAATGGCTAGAGATGGCTGCGGTCTGGTTTGAGGCCGAGCTGCGACGCCCGATCGGGCGGGTTGCGCGTGACTATCTGGAGGGGCGGGGCCTGCCGGCCGCCGATTGGGCCAGGTTCCGGCTGGGCTTCGCGCCAAGTGGCCGCACGGCTCTGAAAGACTATCTCATCGCCAAGGGCGCGAGACCCCACGAACTGATCGAATCGGGGCTTCTGATCGCACCGGAGGACGGCGGCGCGCCCTATGATCGGTTCCGCGACCGGATCATCTTCCCGATTGCCGACAGCCGGGGCCGGGTAGTGTCATTCGGCGGGCGGGCCATGGACCCCAGGGCGCGGGCCAAATATCTGAACGGGCCGGAGACCAGCCTCTTTCACAAGGGTCACATGCTCTACGGGCTGGCGGAGTCGCGGAAGATCATTGCCGCCGCGCCCTCCAATGAGTCACCGCCGCTCGCCGTGGTCGAGGGCTATATGGATGTGATCGCTTGCCAGCGTGCCGGGGTCGCGGCGGTGGCGGCTATGGGCACAGCGCTGACCGAAGAACAGATGGAGGTGTTGTGGCGACACCATCCTGAGCCGACGCTCTGCTTCGACGGGGATCGCGCGGGTATTGCGGCGGCGGCGAGGGCGATTGATCGCGCACTACCGATGCTGAAGCCCGGCAAGAGCTTCCAATTCGCTTTGGTAACAGGCGGCAAAGATCCGGACGAAGTCTTGCGGGAGCAAGGGCCGGGCGCGCTGCGAGCGCAACTGGTCGACACGACACCCTTTGTCGAGGCCCTATTCACCCGGGAGCGCGATCTTGAGCCGCTGGACACGCCCGAGCGGCGAGCCGGTTTTAAGGCGCGCCTGCGACAGGCCGCCGGCACCATTGCTGATAAGGATTTGCAGCAAGCCTATCGGGAAGACCTTTTGCGTCGGTTTGACGCGGCGGCCCCGAAGTCCGCTCAAAGCAATCATGGGCAAGGCGAGTGGCGCGGACGGGGCGGATATACCCGCGGCAAGCCTTGGATTGATCCTGCACCGACCCCCATGGGGCGGAGCGCGGCACGGCGTTTATCTGGGTCGCTGGACTTGGTGGCTTCGGCGCTCATCCGTTACGCCATCGAGGATCCCGGTGTTTTGGATGACCATATGGAGGACGCCCTGGCGGCCAGCGGTTTCGGCGAACCGACCCTGATCGAATTGATGAGAGAAATCATCCGCATGCGTTTGGAGGTCGAACACCTTGACACGGGAGCCCTCACACGCCATCTGGCGGCGTGTGGGTTTAGCAACCTTCTGACAGACATCGACAGGGCCGCTGCGAAATCGAGCGCGCCCATCCTGAAATCGGATGTCTCCCTCGAAGACGCTAGGTCGCAGTGGTCGCAAGCTTTCGCCGGTCTTTCGAGATTGGCGGCGCTCGACGAGGCTATAGCCGCCGCCAAGGGCAACCTGGGTGCGCGCTCTGCTATGGAGACCCTCGAGCGCTTGAAAGGCGAACGCGACGCACTGAAACGCGCGATCAGAGATTGGAATATTGAAGGCGGCTGACGGTGCGTTTTGGGAACGCGGCCGACCTGTCCGCCGTTAACCCTATACGGCCCAACCCTTGCATGGGGGTTGCGGCCCCATTCGGAGACCAAGATGAGCACTACGACCGCTGAAGCTGAAGCGCCCGAGACCTCTTCATCCGGTGGTGACGGTCCGCTCCTCGACCTGACCGATGCCGGGGTCAAGAAGTTCATCAAGCAAGCCAAGGCCCGTGGTTACGTGACCATGGACGAGCTGAACAAGGTTCTGCCCAGCGAGGAAGTCACCTCTGAGGCCATTGAAGACACCTTGGCCATGCTGTCCGAGATGGGCGTCAATGTCGTTGAGGCCGAAGAAGATGCTGAGGGCGGCGAGGTTGCGGTGCGCGAAGAGACCGCCATCGTCGAGACGCCCAAGGAAGCTGCCTACGATCGCACCGACGACCCGGTGCGGATGTATCTGCGCGAGATGGGCTCAGTGGAGCTGCTGTCGCGCGAGGGCGAAATCGCCATCGCCAAGCGCATTGAGGCCGGCCGCGACGCCATGATCCGCGGGCTGTGCGAGAGTGCGCTGACCTTCGAAGCCATCATGGTGTGGCGCGAGGAGTTGGGCACTGGCCGAATTTTGCTGCGCGAAGTGATCGATCTTGAGCAGACCTATGGCGGCGTGAATGCGGCAGCCGCTGAGTTGCTGGCCGCCGAAGCTCCGCCGCCAGCGGAAGAAGAGGAAGTCTCCACCGAGGTCAACGAAGACGGCGAGGCCATCGCCAAGGCCGAGAGCGACGACGATGACGATTTCGACGACGGCGCGGGCCCGACGATCAGCGCCATGGAAGGCGAATTGCGCGAAGGCGTGATGATTATCCTGGACGCCATCGCCCTGGAGTTTGATGCGTTCCGGGGCCTGCAGGAAAAGCTGGTTGCCCAGCGCCTGAAGGGTGAAGATCTCGCGGCGGCCGACCGCAAGGCCTATGAAAACACCTCGCTGGCCATCGTCCAGCACCTGAAGACCTTGAAGCTCAACAACAATCGCATCGAGGCACTGGTCGAGCAGCTCTATGCCATCAACAAGCGCTTGATGGGATTGGAAGGCCGCTTGCTGCGCTTGGCCGACAGCTACGGCATCAGTCGTGGCGAGTTCCTGAAAGCCTATTTCGGCTCAGAGCTCAATCCGAATTGGTCCGATCAGGTCAAGGCCATGGGCGTGCGTTGGACCAAGTTCGTGTCGAACGACGCGGGCCAAGTGGGTGATATCCGCAACGAGATCGCGGCCCTGGCCACCGAGACAGGCGTGCCGATCGACGACTATCGCCGCATCGTTCACACCGTGCAAAAGGGTGAGCGCGAAGCCCGTCAGGCGAAGAAGGAGATGGTCGAGGCCAATCTGCGCCTGGTGATTTCCATCGCCAAGAAATACACGAACCGCGGCCTGCAGTTCCTTGATCTCATTCAGGAAGGCAATATCGGCCTGATGAAGGCGGTCGATAAGTTTGAGTATCGTCGCGGCTATAAGTTCTCCACCTATGCCACTTGGTGGATCCGTCAGGCGATCACCCGCTCTATCGCTGACCAAGCTCGCACGATCCGCATTCCGGTTCACATGATCGAGACGATCAACAAGATCGTCCGCACCAGCCGTCAGATGCTGCACGAGATCGGGCGCGAACCGACCCCGGAGGAACTGGCCGAAAAGCTGGCCATGCCGCTGGAAAAGGTCCGCAAGGTCCTGAAGATCGCCAAAGAACCGATCAGCCTGGAAACTCCGATCGGCGACGAGGAAGACAGCCACCTTGGCGATTTCATCGAAGACAAGAACGCGATCTTGCCCATTGATGCCGCGATCCAATCCAACCTGCGCGAGACCACCACTAGGGTGCTGGCCTCGCTGACACCTCGCGAAGAGCGCGTGCTGCGTATGCGCTTCGGCATCGGCATGAATACCGACCACACCCTGGAAGAAGTCGGCCAGCAGTTCAGCGTTACCCGCGAGCGGATCCGGCAGATCGAAGCCAAAGCTCTGCGCAAGCTGAAACACCCCAGCCGCAGCCGCAAGCTGCGGAGCTTCCTGGATAGTTGACGCGAGTCGCCGTTGGGATGAGCATGTGGTCATGGCTGATGGTGAGCTAAATATCGCCCTGGGCGCGGACCTATCGGCTCGACTACAGTCGGCTGCGGATGCGTCTGGCCGATCGGTCGAGGATTTGGCCAACGGACTAATAGCCTATGGCCTGCAAGACGACTGGGCGGAGGACTATCTAAGGTTCGCCGAGTTCGAGCGGACCGGAGAGTCCTATGACGCGGTCGTCGTGATGCAGGAATTTCGTGATGCGGTTGCCGCTCGCGTGGCCGCGAAACGCGGGTGATCCGTTCGGTTCGACTTGTCGGGTCAGCGCGGGATGTCGTCGCCAGACTGGCGGCGTTCCTGGCAGAGCGGAACCCTCGTGCCGCCAGCGAAGCTGCAGTGGCGATCTCAGACGCTTTACTTTCACTGAGCGAGTTTCCTGAACGTGGGCATCCGGCCAAGCGGGAAGGATTTCGAGAACTTGTCGTGCGCTACGGTCGGGATGGCTATGTCATCAGGTATCGCGTGCTTGACCCCTCGGTGATCGTGCTGCGAATTTATCACGGCAAAAAAACCGGTAGCCACCTCCAAGCTGGAGCCCCCAATGATCCGACGCGGTCGCCCCTATCTCGAAGCTCGTACTGAGCCCGCTAGCCCTGAGACCGAGCAGCTGGAGCGCGAGGGCTATGCGATCATTCGCAACCTGCTGAGTGCCGAGGAGGTGGCCGAGCTGCGCCAAGAGATCGGCGAGGTCTTTGATCGGGACCCCTCGGACAATCGTGGGACCCGGCCGGCCGAGGACGCGGCGATGTTTCGCTATGCGATGCTCAACCGCAGTGCGGCTTGCCAGAAGGTGCTCAGCCATTCGGGGCTGTTGACGGTGATCGAGCCGCTGCTGGGCGAGGATTGCCACGTGATCGCCAATACCGCTTGGCGCAATCCCGCAGGGCACCCCGGTTCGCACGGCGGCCAGAACTGGCACATCGATGCCGGACCGCATGTACCCCTGCCGGAAGGTGTGCGTTGGCCAGCCAATATTCCCCACCCGGTGTTTGCCATTGGCGTGCATCTCTATCTGCAAGATTGCGTGCTCGAGGACGGCCCGACGGGGGTCCTTCCAGGCAGCCACCTATCGGGTCGCGCGCCACCTTCAGACCGGCTGTTCGATGACAGCTTGGACCATGAGGGGCAGGGGGTCGTGCCCTTGCTGACCAAGGCGGGAGACGCGGGGCTGTTCGTTTCTGATGTTTGGCATCGTCGGATGCCGACCGGTGACGGCGACCATGGCCGGTTCTTCCTGCAGGTCCATTATGGGCGTCGAGACATCGCCCAGCGGATATTGCCGACCTCTGAGGCCAATCACCTCTCGCCAGAGGCGATTGCCAGGGCGACGACCGGCCGGGAGAAGCGCGTGATCGGCCTCCATGGGCAGATGTTCTACGATGGTTAGTGCCAACCGTAATTGAAGCTCAGCGATATCCGCTCAGATTTGGCGGCATTGACCGGCACTTCGTGGCGAAGCCAGCTCTCCCACATCAGAAGGGTGCCGACCTGTGGCTGGAGATAGACGAAGCTCTTGGCGATCTCGGTGGCGTCAGCGCGGCGGGGTGGGGCGGCCATCATTAGGGGTAGGCGCGGGTCTTCGAGTTTCAGGGCCGCGGCACCAGGAGGCACGGCCACATAGACCGTTCCGGAGAGCACGCTGTGCGGATGGATGTGGCCGGAGTGAGCGGCTCCGGGCTTGAGGATATTGACCCACAGGCTGTCGAGTTTGAGACGTCCGGCCCCGAGGTCGAGTTGCAGCTCGGCGGTGAAGGCTTTGGCGTGCCTGTCGAGCTTGGACTTGAGCTGGCTGAACACGGTGGCGCGGCGGGGCAGGTCGTCCAGCGAGGCATAGGAGGTGTAGCCGCCGTAGCGGTTTTCCTTGCACCAGGCGCAACCCGCCAGGTCCTCCTGCGCCAGCATCCGGCAGGCCTGCGTCAGGTCGTCGTTGAAGGCGCCAAACCCACGGTCCGCCGCCAGCGAGGTTTCATAAATCTGTGTCACAAAGAGGGATCGCGTGGCCATAGGATCGCGGCTAAGGCTCAATGGAGCCGATGTCAAAGCCCAAGGATCACGACGTGCGAAACCTGACCCTCCAGATCGCCGCGGTAGCGAGTCTAGGCTTCGCGTCAACCACGGTGGCCGCAGAGCCCACCCCTCCCAAATTGATCGTGGCAATCAGCGTCGATCAGTTCAGTGCCAACCTGTTCGATGAGTGGCGGGGACAGTTCACCAGCGGACTGAAGCGGCTCTCCGGTGGCGTGGTCTATACCAGCGGCTATCAGACCCATGCGGCGACGGAGACCTGCCCTGGGCACTCAACCCTGCTGACCGGCAAGCATCCCAACAAGACCGGGATCGTCGCCAATGCCTATCGCGATGAGGTGACGGGCAAGGCGGTCTATTGCGTCAACGACCCCTCGGTGGTGATTGCCCATGACGCCAAGTTGCCGCCGGTCGGGCCGGCGCGTCTGTTGGCCACGACACTTGGTGACTGGATGAAAGCGACAAACCCCGCCAGTCGGGTGGTGGCGGTCTCGGCCAAGGATAGGGCAGCGATCACCATGGCCGGGCATCAGCCGGACGGGGTCTATTGGCTGGTCGAGGGCTATGGCTTCACCACCTATATGGCTCCCGGCAGCGACGGTACGAAGGCTCTGGCTCCGGTGGCGGGCTACAATGCCTCCATCGCCAAGGTTTGGACCACCAAACCGCAGTGGACCTATGCCCATGCCGATTGCCGGGCCAAGGCGGCGTCTTGGCGTGTCGGCGGCAAGACCTGGGCGTCGAAACTGCCGCCGGAGAATTGGGGTGTTTCGGAGGACCCCAAGGTGATCAAGCAGAATGTGGGCAGCTCGCCCATGGCCGATGAGCTGACAGGCGCGGCGGCGCGGCACTTAATCAGACACTTCGACCTGGGAAAGGGTCCGGCGCCAGACCTGTTGGCCATCAGCTTCTCGGCCACCGATTTCGTGGGCCATCGTTACGGCACGCGCGGGCCGGAGATGTGCGAACAGATGCACCGTCTGGACGAGACAATCGGTCGGATCCTGAGCGATCTCGACCATCGCAAAGTGCCCTATCTGGTGGTGTTGAGCGCCGATCACGGCGGGTCTGATTTCACCGAGCGGATGCAGGTTCAGGGCTTTCCCGGTGCCAAGCGGGTCAACTCCGGCGAGGTCTTGGGGCGGGTGAACAAGGCGCTGATGGCGGAGTTGGGTTTGAGTAGAGCCCCGTTGACGGGCACAATCGAAGAGTCTGATGTTGTTGGCGTGCCCGAGGCCGATAAGGCCCGCGTGACAGCTGCGGCGCTGAGGTTGCTTGCCGCCCAGCCGGAGGTGACGGCGGTGTTCACGCGCGAGCAGCTGCTGGAGACCAAGGTGCGACCGGGAGTTCCACCTGACGAACTGACCGTTCAGGAACGGTTCGCCCTTGGCGCTTATGCGGGGCGCTCGCCGGAGATCTTGGTGGCGTTAAATCCAGAGTCGACCTTGGCTCCGGCGGCTCCTGGTGTGTTGTTGGCCAGTCACGGCTCGGTCTGGGACTATGATCGTCGCGTGCCGATGGTGTTCTGGTGGCCGGGGGCTAAGGCAGAGTCGCGGTTCCTGCCGGTGGAGACGGTGGATATTGCGCCAACGCTGGCGACCGCTGTCGGGGTTGTGGCACCCAGCGATGTGGATGGTCGCTGCTTGACCATGCCGACGGAGAGCGGCGTGCGGTGTCCGCCCAAGCCCTAGGCCAGGATGTTCAGCAGGGCGTCGGTCATCTCATCGGAGGTGCGGATCACCGCCAGATTGGCTTTGAACTCTTGTTTGGCGCTGAGTTGGGTGACGACCTCCGTCGCCAGATCGACCTGAGCGTTCGGGTCGCCTATGCGCGAGACGCGTTCTGCAGACGCCGACAGGCGCTGGCCGGCGGCAAAGAGACCGTATTGGGCAGTCGCGATCGGGTTCATGGCGCGGATCTCCGAGAAGTGCTGATCCTGCAACCTTGGCGGTTAAGGTCTTGACGCACAAACGTGGTTAAGCGCACGCCAATTCCTCCCCC
>JANLPK010000026.1:0-17351 GCA_031367205.1 Alphaproteobacteria bacterium | reverse complement strand
GCAGGCGCATCAAACACCACCCAAATCGCGCCACCGCGTCGAAAGGCGGCAGCCCCGTTCGGGTTGGCCCACGGAAAGGTCAGCAACACCTGACCATTGGCCAACTTGGCATCCATATGGACCACCCCACCGGCGGGGATCGGATTGGCGCGGACCGGCTCCGCCACTGCGACGGACTCTGCTGCGGCTGTTTCCAGGGCGGGCGGCTTCGGCTCGGCCTTCTGGAAAACATTGACATAGGTGGCACCGTCCGCCGCGCCGATCTTGGCCTCACCGTCGTCGGTCAAGGTCAAGACCAGTTGCAGCCGACCTCCGGCATGGCGGGCCACGGCGGACTTGACCCATCGGGGCGGATCGACCGTCAGCCGGGCAATGTCGGGGTGGGCGTCCCGGTCGAAGCTTAGGGTCAGAACCTGACCCTCCCGCCTCTGGGTCATGCGCGCCGGACCGGCCCAACGCAGTTCTATCCGCGAGAAGTCCTTGGCCTGTCCCACATGGACACTCAGGGCCTCAGGGCGCGACGCCGACACCACTGGCGCTGCCGATCCGGCAGGCGCAGCAACGGCGGCGATGCAAATCGCCGCGACGCTGGTATGGAGGGCGCGCTTCAGGCTCATGGTCTAGCCGGGCTTGACCGGGGTCACAGCCTTGGCGGGTTCAGCTTTGGCTTGTGGTGCAGGTTCGGCCGCGGCTTGCGGCGTCGGTTCCGCAGCTGGTTTCTTGGCCACAGCCTTGCGAGCGGCAGGTTTCTTCACAGGCGCTTTGGTTGGCTTGGCGTCCGCAACATTGGCCGTCGGATCGACCGACGGGGTCGAGCGGGCCGGAACTGTCGCAGACGCCGGGCTTGCGGCCTTGTCAGCTGCGGAGGCCACCGCTCGCCCAGCCGTGTATCGGTTCGCCAGCGACTCTGTCAGACGTTTGGCCTCCATGGGCGCCATTTGCGAGAGGATTGCCGAGAGCGCCCGCTCCTTCATCTTGGCCGCGATGGGCAGGCGCACAGCGTCATCCAGCAGAACCATGCGCGGCGCAGCGTCCTTAGGCTTCATGCCCTCGAATACCTTGACCATGCGGTCCAGCTCGGCTTGCTGCTTGGCGTCACCTTGACCCATCAGGCCCTGAATATCGGCTTTGAGGCCGGTCAGGGCTTTCAGCTTCGCATCAAGCTTGGCTTCGGCTGCGGCCAGCAGGGCCAGCTGAGTGCCCATATCGGCCTCACGTTGATCCAATTGCCCCCGCCTCGAGCCTAAGCTCTGCAAGACTTGGAGTTCGGCTGGCGAGAGCCCGGCGGCCTTGGCCAGCTCGGCGGCGGTCGGCGCGCAAACCGGCGCGGCCTTGGCCGCCGGCAGCTGCGTTCCGGCATCAACCGCAGCATCCTCGGCACTCACGGCATGGGCTTCTGTCTTAACTAGACCCCCGGCCTTGGGTTTCACAGCAGCCTTTCCCCGCGTCTCAGGCTTGGCCACGCCCTCGGCAAATGCCCGCGCACCCGACACCAGTTCCGGCAACATTCGCGCGCCGTTCAAGGCGTTGATCGCTAAGACGCCCGCAGCGGCGACTCCAACCAGCGGCAATATGCGAGGTATGTTCTTCATTACCGACCGCCCCGAACCGCACGGCGACGAAGGGGCGGAGCCTCGACCGCGTCAGAACCGAACAGGTCATCATCGAATTCAGGCGCGTGCGGCGTCGCAATGGTCTCCCGACGCAGAATCATATCGGCCTCAGGCTTGGGGCGCGGGTCACGAGATCCCGACAGCAGAGCGCCCAAGCGATGTGTCACCCGCTCTACATCCGCCTCAAAGTCGGGAGCCTCCGCCACGGCGCGCAACGGGGTCGACGGTACTGCTGCAAGTTTCGGGGCACCCTGAAGCTGGCGATCCAATCGGGTGGTCAGGGCCCGTGCCTTTTCAATGCGGTCTGCCAAGGTGTCAGTCGCCTCATCCGTCGCGGCGCGCAGATCGGCCAAACCTTGCTCGGCCCGCGCCGCAGCCGCATCCAGTTCCGCCACCGCCTTGGCAAAGCTCGCATGGCTGTCGCGAAGGGCCTCAAGACGCCTATTCAGCCGCCAACCCATAGCCAAGGCCGCGCTGAGCAGTCCGGCAAGCAGCAGGTTCAATCCGATGGCTATGGCGCTCATGTGATCCTCTGAACTTCCTGTTGGGCTTTGGCTGACAGCGGGCTTTCGACCCGCACAGCGATGTGATGGTTGCGACGGCCCATGCGAGCCTTGGTCAGGGCGATGGTTCCCGCCCTTAGCTCGACCAAGCTGTCAGGCGTGGCGTTGAGCATCAGGGTTTCGCCGACCTTGAGGTCGAGCGCTTGGCGCAACGGAATTTGCTGCTCGTCAAGCACCGCGCTGACTTCGGTCTGGGTCGTCCAAAGCTCGGTGGCCAAGTGACCTTCCCAGATATTGTCGCGCCCGAATTTCTCGCCCATGAACTGCTGCAGCAACATCTTGCGGATGGGCTCCAGGGTGGCATAGGGCAGCAACAGTTCGATCCGCCCGCCGCGATCTTCCATATCTATCCGCAGTTTCACCAGGATCGCAGCATTGGCGGGCCGGGCAATGGCGGCGAAACGCGGGTTGGTCTCCAGGCGATCCAGGGTGAACCCGATGGGCATCAGAGGCACGAAGGCCTCCTGCAGATCACCCAGCACCACCTCGACCATCCGCTCCACCAAAACCCGCTCGATGGTCGTGTAGGGCCGCCCTTCGATCCGCATCGCCGCCGTGCCGCGCCGTCCGCCGAGCAACACATCGACGATGGAATAGATCAGGTTGGAGTCCACGGTCAGCAGGCCGTAATTCTCCAGCTCCTCGGCCTTGAACACCGACAGGATGGCCGGCAGCGGGATCGAGTTGAGATAGTCGCCAAATCTGATCGAAGAAATGTTGTCTAGGCTGACCTCAACATTGTCGGAGGTAAAATTCCGCAGCGACGTCGTCATGTGCCGCACGAGGCGGTCAAAGACGATTTCCAGCATCGGCAGGCGCTCATAGGACACCAGGGCCGAATTGATGATCGCCCGGATACCGGAACGCTCGTTGGCTTCATCGTCCGACAGATCAAAGCCGAGCAGGCTGTCAATCTCGTCCTGATTGAGGATACGTTCGGTCGCGGCCGCAGCATCAGCGTCCCAGGCGGCTTCGCTGTTTTCGTCGGTCGCGGCGGCTAGAGTCTCATCGGTCATGGCGTGCGTGCAACGGGGGACAGAGCCCTAGTTGATCAGCATCTCCTCGATCAGAACGGCGTTCACCTTCGACGGCGCGATCACCAGATTGACCCGTCGCTGGATCTCGGTGCGCAACTGGTACGAGCCCTGTGACCCCTGCAGGTCTTCAGGCCTCAGTTCACGCAGGAAGGTTTGGAACATGTCCTGCAGACGCGGCATGTTGGGTTCCAACATCTCAACCGCCTCGTCATTGGGAACTTCGAAGGTGAGTTTCAGTTTCAGAAACGTCGGGCGCCCGTCTGCGGTCTGCATGTT
This sequence comes from Alphaproteobacteria bacterium, assembly GCA_031367205.1. Classification (GTDB taxonomy): domain Bacteria; phylum Pseudomonadota; class Alphaproteobacteria; order Caulobacterales; family Caulobacteraceae; genus Phenylobacterium. The sequence continues at coordinate 13,862 of JANLPK010000026.1, read as the reverse complement.
CACCACGACGTTGGGAATGGTCACAAACTTGATGCCGTCCGGCCCCTCAGTGATGACTGGCCCGCCCTCTTTCTTCTCGCCCTCCTTTCCCTTCTTCTCCTCTTTTTTCTTTTTATCCTTCTCCTTGCCGTGCTCACCCTTCTTGTCGCCTTCGGCAGTGACTTCGGGCTTGGGCTTCAGGAAAATAAAGGCCGCAGTGCCACCTCCGCCCAACACCAGGACCGCCGCGACTGCGGCGATGATGATCATCTTCAGCGGCAGCTTCTTCTTGCCGGGCGCACCTTCGCCCTCTTCGCCTTCGGCGACTTCAGGGACCTCAGCCTCTTCGCCCTTTGGCGCTTTCTTGGCTTCTTTTTTGGACACGCGCGCGATTCCTTAGAGTCCTACAGTCAAGCCATGGGGCATTCTTGGTTAAGGATCGGTTTTTTTGTGGGAGCGGAGGGGGTGAAATCGAACCCGGCAAAATCCGCCGCCGGGCACGTGTTAACCAAGCTATTGTCTGAAATCATTGATGAAATAACTTGGCCCAAAGATTGCAGGCCTTGGGACTGTGAACAAACGTCTCTCACCCGGGTCCAAACCCAATGGATAACGCCCTTTATGTCGGCCTATCGCGGCAGATGACCTTGCGCCGGGAACTCGACATCGTGGCCAACAACATCGCCAATGCCGACACCAGCGGCTTCAAGGTCGAAAACCTGTTGCTGGAAACTGCGCCTCGGGCTCCGGCCCGGACGCTTGACGGCCCCAAGCCGGTCAAATTCGTACTCGACACTGGCGTCGCCCGGGATTTCGGTCAGGGCGCAATTCGTTTAACGGGCGGCCCATTGGACATGGCCATTGAAGGCCAAGGCTTCTTCAAAATCGCGACGCCGGAAGGCGAGCGCTACACCCGAGACGGTCGTTTCCGCTTGAGTGAGGAAGGAAAGTTGGTCAATCAAGCCGGGCAGGCCCTCTTGGATGAGGGCGGCGGCGAGATTCAGATTGCGCCGGAAAAGGGCGAGATCAAGATCGCCACGGACGGCACGATCAGCCAAGGCTCCGAGCGGGTCGGCAAGGTCTCCGTCATCAAGTTCGATGCGCTTTCGACCCTCGAAAAGACTGGCGACAACCTCTTTCGCAACACCTCCAACACAACCCCTCAGCCTGCCTCCTCAGCCCTCCTGCGGCAGGGCGCTTTGGAGGGCTCAAACGTCAACTCGATCACCCAGATCACCCACATGATGGAAGTCACCCGGGCCTACGAATCTATGGCCAAGATGATGGATTCCACCGCTGACCTCTCCCGCCGAGCCATCGAGCGGATGGGTCGTGTGCAATAGGATAGTTTAGCAAATGCAAGCGCTTCGCACCGCCGCGACCGGCATGTCAGCCCAACAGCTGAACGTCGAGGTCATCTCCAACAACATCGCCAACATGAATACCGTCGGCTTCAAGCGGCAACGGGCGGAGTTCCAAGATCTGCTCTACCAAACCCTGGAGCGCGCCGGGGCGCAGTCGTCCGATCAAGGCACCGTCGTGCCCACCGGCGTTCAGATCGGTGCCGGTGTGAAGGCCGGGTCCGTCTACCGGATCACCGAACAGGGCGCGATGACTCAGACCGGCAACAAGCTGGACGTCGGCATCGACGGGCGTGGTTACCTACAGGTGCTGATGCCCTCGGGCGAAACTGCCTACACCCGCGCCGGCAACCTCTCCGTCAATGATCAAGGTCAACTGGTCACGGAGGACGGCTATCAAATCCAACCCGCCGTCACGATCCCGTCCGACGCCACCGATATCACCATCTCCAAGACCGGCCAGATCCAGGTTCAACAAGCCGGTCAAACCTCACCCAGCATTGTCGGTAGTCTCGAACTGGCGACCTTCCTCAATGAGCCAGGCCTCGACGCCATCGGCGACAATCTGTTCCTGCAGAGCGGAGCCTCAGGCGCCGCCACCACGGGGGCGCCGGGCTCCACCGGCATCGGCACCCTGATGCAGGGCTATACCGAAGCCTCCAATGTCGATCCGGTCAGCGAGATCACCGCCCTGATCATCGCCCAGCGTGCCTACGAGATGAATTCCAAGGTCATCACCGCTGCCGACCAAATGCTGTCGGCGGCCAACCAGGTTAAGGGCTAAGATCTTGCGCGCCCTAGTCATAGCCATCGGTAGCCTCATGCTCTGCGGCCAAGCCATTGCGGGCCAGCCCGTGATGCTGATCACCGATGCCACCGATGCTGACGGTGTCGTCACTCTAAGCGACATCTTCGAAGGTGCCGGGTCGGCAGGTCAGGTCAAGGTCGCCATGCGCCCGGGCCAAATGCTCGTCTTGGATGCCGGCGCCATCCAATCCCTCGCCCGCCGTAGCGGCCTGGACTGGGCCAATGCCGAGGGCATCCGACGTATCGTTGTACGCGGCGGCACCCCGCTCGGCGGTGTAGCTGCACCGCGCGGCAATATCGATGTTCTGACCTATGCCCGCAGTTTCGCCACCGGCGAGATTGTGCAACCCGAGGACCTCATCTGGGCAAAGGCCGCCGCTGCCCTCAGCGACGCCCCCTCCGATGCCGACGACGCTATCGGTCTGGCTGCCAAGCGCCCGCTGCGCGCGGGGGCACAGGTCTCCATGCACGACATCGCAGCCCCGCAGGTGATCAAGGCCGGTGACCTGGTCACCGTCACCTTCGCCGCCGATGGTCTCTCCCTTGCCTTACAAGGCAAGGCGCTTTCCGGTGCCGCTCAGGGCGACAACATCTCGGTGCTGAACCCCACTTCTAAGAAAGTCATCCAAGCCGTGGCCAGCGGCCCCGGCCAGGCGGTGATCGGCCCCGATGCTGACCAGATCAGGTCCGTCGGCCGCACCCAAATCGCCCTGCGTTAGAGAGTAGTCACCATGCGAACCCTCACCCTGATCGCCCTACTCACCCTGCCGCTTGGGGCTTGCTCGACCGTTCAGGAGGCCATAAAGGGCCCAGACCTCACCCCCATCGGCTACCCCTCAGCCCTAGTGCCCCGCGATCAGCAGGTTCTCGCCGCGCGCGATCCCATGCTCCAACCGGCTTCGGCCAATTCACTCTGGCGAGCCGGCGCGCGCGCCTTCTTCATCGACCAACGCGCCAACAAGGTCGGCGACATCCTGACCGTCCAGATCGAAATCGATGACAGCGCCAAGACCTCCAACACCTCCACCACCAACCGCAGCAGCGGTTTGACCGCCGGGGTGCCGCACCTGCTGGGCTTCGAGTCTAGCCTCGGCAAGATCCTCCCCGGCGGATTCGATCCCGCCAACGCTCTAGAAACCAACTCCACCTCCAAGAGCTCCGGCACCGGCAGCGTCAGCCGCGCCGAGAAAATCTCGCTGACCATTGCCGCTGTCGTCACCGGCGTTCTGCCCAACGGCAACATGGTCATCCAGGGCACGCAAGAAGTGCGAACCAATGCCGAGATGCGACAGCTGACCGTCTCCGGCATCGTCCGCCCCGAAGACATCTCCTCGTCCAACACCATCCGTCACACGCAGATCGCCGAGGCGCGGATCAGCTACGGCGGACGTGGGGATATCTCGGCGGTGCAAAAGGTTCCCATGGGCCAAGCCGTGGTCAACAAATTCACGCCGTTCTGAGACTGGACGCCGTCGGGCCGGATGCTAGCCTAGGATCATGAAAGTCGCGCTCATGATCGGTTGCCTCGCCGTGGCAACATCCCCGGCTCTCGCGCAAGACGCGGTCCCGGTGTGGCAGGTCACGACGCCCAAGGATGCACCCGCGACCCTCGTCTACGGCAGCGGAACACCACAGAACATACAACTGACATGCAACAGAAAATCCGGTGAAATCACGCTAATCTTGGCCGTTCACCGTCGACTGGCTGACCACAAGGTGGGTCAAGTCTGGGTTGATGGCGCTGGGGTCCCTGCCCCTTGGCCGGCCAGCGTAAAGCTCCTATCGGGCACCGCCTCGGCGACCTTAAGGGGCCAAGCCCAGGCCGCCCCGAACGGCACGCAAGTCACCACCGACGTCTCCACCAATGCTCCGGTGTTGAAAGCCTTCGCCAAGACCGGTGCGATCAATCTGACAAGCCTTGCCGAACCCATCCTCCCGACCCTCGCCAAGCCCGGAATGGTCCGCAAATTCATAGGGTTCTGCAAATAAGGGTCTAAGCGCGAAGCCCAGCCGCCGACACGTTGTCAACGCCAAGAGCTCCCAAGGCACTGCGGGCAATCCCCTCGGCATCTAACCCCGCCAAGGCATACATGACCTCCGGCTTGTCCTGATCCTGGAAGATGTCGGGCAGGGTCAAGGTGCGGACCTTCAGGCCGCGATCCAGCGCCCCATGCTCGGCCAAGGCCTGCAGCACAAAGCCGCCGAAGCCGCCGACGGCACCCTCTTCCACAGTGATCAGCGCCTCATGCTCGCGCGCCAGGCGCAAAATCATGTCAATATCCAAGGGCTTAGCAAACCTCGCGTCGGCCACGGTGGTCGAGAACCCTCGCGCCGCCAGAAGGTCCGCCGCCTTCAAGCTCTCGGCCAAACGCGTTCCGAATGACAGGATCGCCACGGCGGTCCCCTCCCGAACAATGCGCCCTCTGCCGATTTCCAACGGCTCGGCCAGCTCCGGAATGGCGACACCCCAACCCTCCCCGCGCGGGTAGCGGAACGCCGAGGGGCGGTCGTCAATGGCCACCGCCGTCGCGACCATATGCGCCAGCTCCGCTTCATCGGCCGCCGCCATCAATATCATGCCCGGCAGTGCGCCCATGAACCCAATATCAAACGACCCGGCATGCGTCGCGCCGTCCGCCCCAACCAAGCCCGCCCGGTCCATCGCAAAGCGCACCGGCAATCGCTGAATGGCGACGTCATGGACCACCTGATCATAGCCCCGCTGCAGGAAGGTCGAATAGATCGCCGCAAAGGGTTTCAACCCATCCGCCGCCATGCCGGCTGCGAAGGTCACCGCGTGCTGTTCGGCGATCCCCACATCGAAGGTCCGGTCCGGGAACCGCTGACCAAACAGGTCTAGACCTGTGCCCGACGGCATCGCCGCCGTCACCGCCACGATCTTGGGGTCCCGCTCCGCATGCTTGATCAGTTCCTGGGCAAACACCTTGGTATATTGCGGTGCCGACGCCTGTCCCTTGGCCTGCAGTCCCGTCACCACGTCAAACTTGACCACCGCATGCAACTTGTCGGCAGCGGCCTCAGCGGGCTCATAGCCCTTGCCCTTTTGGGTCACCACATGAACCAGCACAGGCCGGTCGCGGATCTCGCGGGCATTCTTCAATATGGGGACCAAGGCCTCCAGATCGTGGCCATCAATCGGGCCGACATAATAGAAGCCCAGCTCCTCAAAGAAGGTGCCGCCGGTCACCATGCCACGGGCAAATTCTTCGGCCTTGCGCGCGGCCTCCATCAACGACTTGGGCAAGGCTCCGGCCACCGACTTGCCGATCTTGCGCAGCGACTGATAGCCACCGCCCGAAACCAGTCTCGCCATATAGGCGCTCATCCCGCCCACTGGCGGGGCGATAGACATATCGTTGTCATTGAGAATGACGGTCAGCTGGCCCGTCGTTTCACAGGCATTGTTCATGGCCTCATAGGCCATGCCGGCACTCATGGAGCCGTCGCCGATGACGGCCACAACGCTATTGCTGCGTCCGGCGGCGTCTCGCGCCGCGCAAAACCCCAGGGCCGCCGAGATCGAGGTCGCCGCATGGGCCGCACCAAACGGATCATAGGGACTTTCGGTCCGCTTAGTGAACCCCGACAAACCCCCGGCCTGCCGCAAGGTGCGAATCCGATCCCGACGTCCGGTCAGGATCTTGTGGGGATAGGCCTGATGGCCGACATCCCAGATCAGAATGTCCTGCGGCGTTTGATAGACATGATGCAGGGCGACGGTCAGTTCCACGACCCCCAGGCCGGCACCCAAGTGACCGCCGGTATGGGAAACTGCGTCTATCGTCTCGGCGCGTAACTCATCAGCCAGTTGCCGCAGCTGAGCCGCAGTGAGCCCCCGCGTATCGGCGGGTGAGGAAACCGTGTCGAGCAGAGGAGTATGAGGCGGCATGACTTACGCAAACAAGCTTTTGAGAAGATTCACCGACGACGATCTAGCACGAAATCGACGCTGTCCCGTAGGAAATCACCACGCCGCCCGAACGGATCCAGATGCGACTTTGCCTGCGTCGTAAGTAAGGCAAGCCGCGCCCGCGCGTCCGACCGGCCCAACAGGGTGACATAGTTGGTCTTGCCGCGCTCAGCGTCCTTCCCGGTTTGTTTACCGACCGCTGCGGTGTCGCCCTCTAGGTCCAAGAGATCATCGACGATCTGGTAGGCAAGGCCTATATCCTGGGCAAACGCCATCAGCGCATGACGCTCCGCCTCCCCCGCATGGGCCATGATCAACGGCAGCTCAAAGGCAACGGCAATAAGCGCCCCGGTCTTCATGCGCTGCATTCGCGCCACTGCGCCCAGGTCGTCGCGCACGCCCAACATGTCGATCATCTGACCGCCACACATACCTTTGGCCCCGATGGCTCGCGCCAGGGCCAAAACCATCTCCGCCCGCACCCGACCGTCACTATGGGTGTCGGCGTGCGACAATAGTTCGAAGGCGGTGGATTGCAGGGCGTCACCGACCAGGATCGCCGTGGCGACGTCATAAGCCTTGTGGACCGTGGGCCGTCCGCGCCGCAGGTCATCATCATCCATGCCGGGCAGATCGTCGTGGACCAAACTATAAGCCTGGACGCATTCTACGGCGCAGGCCGTCCGCAGCACGCAGGTCTCATCCAAGTCAAAGAGACGGCCGGTTTCCAGGGCGAAATAGGGTCGTAGCCGTTTTCCGGGCCCTAAGGCCGCATAGCGCATGGCGTCGGTCAGCCGGGACTCGGGCCCTTCAGTCTGCGGCAGAAGCTTGTCTAGCGCGGCCTCAACCTGGACTGCCGCCTGGGCCACACGCTCGGAAACACCGGACACTAGTTAAACTCTGCCGGCTCAGCTGTGGGCGTGCCGCCCGCCACCATAACGATCTTTTCAACCCGCAACCGGGCCGCATCTAGCCGAGTCTCACAATGCGCCTTCAGCTTGGCTCCACGCTCATAGAGCTCGATGGATTGCTCCAGCGGCGCTTGGCCGGACTCCAGTTGGGTGACGATCCGCTCAAGCTCAGCCAAGGCTTGTTCAAAGGACATGCCGTCCAGGTCAGTAGCTTGGGCCATATTGAGTCTCCGTCGGGAATGCCAATCTAGTGACCTGACCAACGGGGGGCAACGCAGGATCGTTCAGACTTCCGCAAGGGCCCGCACATGGGCCGTAGCCGACCGGCCCAAGGCCTCCAAGCCGTAGCCACCTTCCAGCGAGCTGACGATGCGGCCCTTGGCATGGCGGCGAGCGACCGAAGCTATGGCCCGCGTGGCCCAGGCGAAATCCTCCGCCTCAAGATTCTGCGAGGCATCACCCACTGGGTCTTTGGCGTGGGCGTCAAAGCCCGCAGAGATCAGGATCAAGTCCGGCGCAAAAGCGTCCAGCGCCGGCATCAAGCTCTCGAAGGCAGCCCGCCACGCCTCGCGAGGCGCATTGGGTTCAGCTACGGCATTGTGAATATTGTCGGGCACAAGCTCTGACGGGTGCCCCGTTCCCGGCCACATGGGCCACTGTTGCACCGAGGCGAAGAACAGGTTGGCTCGACCGGCCAGGGCAGCTTGGGTTCCATTCCCGTGATGAACATCAAAATCCACGACCGCGACCCGTGCCAAGCCGGCGTCCTGGGCAACCCGCGCGGCAATGGCGACGTTGGAAAAGATGCAAAACCCCATGGGCTTGTGCGGTTCAGCATGATGCCCTGGTGGTCGCACAGCACAGAAGGCGCGATCACCTTGGCCATCGATCAGATCACGCACCGCTTGGGTCACCGCACCCGCCGCTCGGCGAGCGGCAGCCAAGCTACCGGGCGACATCACCGTATCAGCGTCCAGCCGCAGTCGGCCGTTCAAAGGTGCCGCGCCGAAGATCGCGTCCACATAAGCGTCAAGATGCACGCGCTTCAGATCAGCGGAATCCACCAAAGGCGCAGAGCGGGTCTCCAGATGGAGATCGGATGCGTCACGCAAGGCGTCGAGCACAGCAGCCAACCGCTCGGGCCGCTCCACATGACTTTCACCCGGCTGATGGCCGAACATGTCGTCATGGGTGTAAAGGGCAAGGCTCATAGAATCGCTCGCTCACTGGACTTCGACGAAGAGAATGTCTGACCATACCATCCGCCGCGCCACATGGCGCGACGTCAAAGCCCTATCAGAAATCGGCATAGCGACCTTTGTAGAAACGTTTGGTCACCTCTATCCCGCGAAAGATCTGGAGGTCTATCTGCCCTCGGCCTATGGCATCGCCCGGACAGAACAAGACTTGGCTGACCCCAAGAAGGCCTCCTGGTTGGTTGAATCTGCCCAGGTCGTGGTCGGATACGCCAGCGTCGGCCCCTGCGACCTTCCCCACCCTGACGTTCAAACGACCTCCCTAGAACTGAAACGCTTCTATCTCCTAAAATCTCACCAGAACGGCGGCATTGGCGGACAGCTATGGACGGAGCTTACGGCCTGGATGTGGGCGCAATCGCCCCCTGACCTCTGGATCGGGGTCTGGTCGCAGAACCACGGCGCGCGACGCTTCTATCTCCGGCAAGGCTTTGAGAAGGTCGGCGAGTATGGCTTCAAGGTCGGTAACACTGTTGATCATGAGTTCATCCTGCAGTTCCGGGCATAGATTTCCTAGATACGCCGATAGAAAAGGTAGATGCGCCCCGTCGATCGGCGCCTCAGCTGGCTTCACGGGTAAAAATTGCCGCAAATTAACCTAGGACCCTTTGACGGCGGCTCTGATTTTTGACAATGTGTTACCCCTAATCGCGACGGACATCGGGCGGCATGTTGAAAATTGGTTATGTCCGCCTACAGGACCCCGGCTCGGCGGAAGACACCGCCTACTTGATGGAAAGCGGATGTCAGGTGGTTCGGGCCGAGGAGCCCCGACACACTTTCGATGAACCGTCCGAGACCCTAGACTCCATCCTCGATTTCATCAGCGAGCATGACCAACTGGTTGTCGTCCGTCTGCAGCATCTTGGGTCCAATGCGCCAAATGTGCTCGCTGTCCTGGGTCGTCTCGAAGCGCAGGGTGCGAGCCTTGTGATCCTGAATCCAGGGTTGTCCAGCCTTGGAATTGAAGGTCGCGCCCTACGCGCCGCTCTAGAGGCTGTCTCCGCCTTGGGTTCGTCCGGGTTTCGACGCAGACCCCGCAGCCAACCCGCCGCTACCGCCGACATTCGCACCCTCCAAGCCTCCGGCATGGGTCCCGTCGAAATCGCCAAGCGCCTCGGCGTTTCGCGCATGACGGTCTGGCGCAAGCTGAAGGCTGACGCTTAAGGCCTTGGGGCCCGAACACAGAAGGTATTGCCTTCCGGATCAGACATCACCGCATGACCAGCGTGCTGAACGCGGACTCTAGCTCCGAGCGTCATCAATCGCTGCATTTCCCGCGCCAAGTCCATTCCAACGATGTCGAGATGAACCGCGCCGCGACCGCGGGCAGGTCCGGGAAAAGTCTGAAAACACAGGCTAGGCCCAGGCCCGTCCACCATCACAGTCGGATCAGTTTCCGGCGTAAACCCCAAACCAGCCAGCCGCTCGATCTCCACCTGATCATAGGCGCGGACGTGATAACCCTCCAAGGCCGCAGCCCAGAACCGCGCCAAGCGCGCGGGATGCGTCGCATCGAAGACAATCTCTTTGAGTCTAGCCACCTGCTGCGCGCCTTTGATCGCCTCAAGACTGGACAGCGCGCCCTTCGCGCCTCATCCTGCGAAATCAAACAACTGTTCGTCCCCTCAAGGAAGCCCACCCATGTTCATGCGCTTCTTCACCGAGCTCCGCGAAGCCAAGGTCCCGGTGTCCTTGAAGGAGTACCTCATGCTCATGGAGGGCATGGATAAGGGCGTCATCGGCCGCAGTGTCGATGAATTCTACTTCCTCTCCCGCGCCGCACTGGTGAAGGACGAGAAGAACCTCGACCGCTTCGACCAAGTGTTCGGTCACGTTTTCAAGGGCTTGGAAAAGCTGGAGGGCCTGGGGATGCCCGACATCCCCGCCGAGTGGCTCAAGCGCCTGTCCGACAAGTTCCTGACCGATGAAGAAAAGGCCCAGATCGAGGCCATGGGTGGCTTTGACGCGCTGATGAAGGCGCTGGCCGAGCGCATGAAAGAGCAGGCCGAAGAGGGCGACGGCGAACGAGACGGTAAGGGCAATCGCGGCTCCCGCCCCGGCGGCGACTCACCCTTCGGTGCCAACGGCTATCACCCCGAAGGCATTCGCATGGGCCAGGAGAAGGGCCGCCACGGCAAGGCGATCAAGGTCTGGGACAAACGCGAATACAAGAACCTCGATGACAGCGTGGAACTGGGCACCCGCAATATCAAGGTGGCTCTACGCCGCCTGCGCAAGTGGGTCCGCGACGGATCAGCCGACGAGTTGGATATGGACGGCACCATCCAGGGCACCTCTGAGAAGGGCTATCTCGACATCCAGATGCGGCCCGAACGCCGCAACAAGAACTCCGTGCTGATCTTCTTCGACATCGGCGGGTCGATGGATAGCCACATCAAGATCTGTGAGGAGCTGTTCTCCGCCGCCCGCTCAGAATTCAAAAACATGGAGTTCTACTACTTCCACAACTGCCTCTACGAGTCGGTCTGGAAGGACAATCGGCGTCGCCACGCCGAGAAACTCAACACCATCGACGTGCTCCACAAGTTCCCCAAGGACTACAAGATCATCTTCGTGGGTGATGCCACCATGAGCCCCTATGAGATCACCTATCCGGGTGGTTCTGTGGAGCATTGGAACGAGGAAGCCGGGGCCATCTGGATGGACCGCGTGGGCCACATCTTCAACAAGGTGGTCTGGCTCAACCCCACCGCCGAGCGACATTGGGACTACACCCCCTCCATCGAGGTGATGCGCCAGCTGGTCGGCGACCGCATGTTCCCGCTGACCCTCGAAGGCCTCGAAAAGGCGATGAAGGAATTGGCGCGCTAAATTGGCCGAGGCCCCGGAACCGGAGACCAATGAAGCCGCCACCAAAGCGGCGGTCTTTGCCTCGGCCGAGCGGCTGTTTGCCCTCAACGGCTTCCAGAACGTCTCGGTGCGCGACATCACCGCCGATGCCGGGGTTAACCTCGCCTCGGTGAACTATCACTTCGGCTCCAAAGACGCCCTGCTGTTCGAGATCTTCCGCAGACGCACCGGCGAGCTCAACCGCGAGCGCGCCCGCATGCTGCATGAGGCCACCGACCGCCACCATGGTAAGCCGCCCGTCCGCGACATCTTGGAAGCCCTGTTCGCCCCGCCACTGCGCTGGGCCGCACCGGACAATGACCGCCGCATCTCTGTCCAATTCATCATCCGCGCCCGCAGCGAAGGCACCGCTGATATGCGTGAGGCGCTCACCACCGATGTCAGCCATCTGGCCCGCTTCGCCGACGCCCTGATCGCAGTCTGCCCGACCCTGCCCCGCGAAACCGTCTACTGGCGGCTGCACTTCGCGTTGGGCATGGTGCACAATAACCGCTTCGCCGAGTTTGACCGCCTGCACGTCCTATCCGACGGCGTCACGCGAGAGGGCGACGTCGAAGGCCTGCTCAAACGCATGCTGGACTTCGCCGAGGCCGGGTTTTTTTGGCCTAAGGTGCCATGAGGCTAATATCCATCTCCATCGCCCTGCTGGTTTGCCTGATGGTAACCCTTGTCTCAGTGGCAAAGGCTAAGGCAGAGCAAGACTATCCATCGAAACTCCCAACGCCGGTCACCCTTCAGGGTTACGAGGGCGACGCCATGGAGCCTTTCCTCACGCGCGATGGAAAATATCTGTTCTTCAACAATCGTAACGGCCCAAAGGATCAGACCGACCTGCATTGGGCCCAACGCATCGATGACCTTACCTTTCGCTATCGGGGCAGGATCGAAGGTGCCAATAGCGCGCAGCTTGATGGCGTTCCGACGATGTCAATTGCTGGGCGGTTTTGCCACATCTCCACGCGTGCCTACCGCCAGACCCTGGCCACCGTGTTTTGCGGAACCTGGCAAGGCGGCCGCTTGAGCGCCCCAAAGCTGCAGATCAATGCCTCTCCCCACATCCCAGGCGAGCTTATCTTCGACGCCGAAATCGCGGCATCGGGCGATATCCTAATTGTGGCGCAAGGCAGGTTTCGGGGCGGCGGGTTACCTCAAAACGCCGACCTTCGCCAAGCCCGTTGGGACGGCGCTGAATTCATCCTGACCCCCGGCGATAATCAACTGTTTGCCAAGCTAAACACCAAGGCGCTGGAGTATGCGCCGGCACTATCGTCCAACGGCCTGACGCTAACCTTCACGCGCCTGGAAGGCGGAGGGGTATTTGCGCGCGCCGGCCTTTGGTTGGCAAAGCGGAGGACAGCTACAGAACCGTTCGGCCTTCCCGTTCGGATCAACGCGGTACAGGAATTTGCAGAGGGGCCGACCTTTTCCCCTGACGGCGCCATGATCTATTATCACCGTCGGATCGGGGGTCGCTATTCGATTTGGCGCCTAGCGCTGCCCTGAACGGCCCGGCTGCGAGATAGAAGCAGGATCGCAAACCCGGCGACGACAAGGAAGATCGAGCCCCCTGGCACCGGCGTCAGCGGCCAGTCCTTGACCCCAAACCCCTGGATCCCAAGGCCGATCAGTCCAGCAAAGACCAAGTTGGGCAACGCATGCGCCACAGCCGCCGCCAGCCACGTCTGGGCGCGCTCCCGCAACAGTGTCAGCAGCTCACGATAGATCACGCAGGTGATCACGAAGGTAATGATGTGAGCGGTCGATGCCGCCTCCAGGTCCGGAAACAGCCCCAGTTTGAAGTAGGCGGGCACCAGATGCCAGCACGCCCAAACCACCCCAAGGAGCAACACCCCAAACCGCCGACCATACGCCTTGATCGCCAAAGCCAAGCCACCTGCCGCCCAGCCAAGCTCTTCCAGCACGCTGGTCAGCAGTGTCGTGCCGAGTGCCGCGCTCAAGGCCTGGGGCACCATGACAGACCCGCCAAATCGCGTATGCCCGGTCAGCATAGCGATGGCCACAGATACCACGAGGATCGCGAAGCTGACCCCCGCCGACACACCCACGGCGCGCCAAACCGGCTTGGTTCCACGATCCCCCGTGCCCCAATTGAGCAACAGCCCCAAGATCGCCGGACTGGTGATCATGATCAGTTTGCCCAGGTCCCTTGTCTGGGCCTCCGGCTGCGGCATCAGCAGTGCCGGGAGGCCAAGGACTGCGGCGCAGAACAGAATGAATTTGAGTTTGTACATGGTTGGCCTGCCTCCGGTCGGACCCGAGGATAGCCCAGGCAAGTATTCAGACATAGAAGCGCCGTCGACCCGAAGATCGACGGCACCGAGGCGTTGGAAAATAGTGTCTAGGCGGTGAGTGTGCGACGACGGCGGAGCATAGCACCTGCCAAGCCAAAGCCTGCGATCATCATGGCCCAGGTCGAGGGCTCGGGCACAGCCGCGAAGCCTTTGCCGATCTTCAGGTCGTAGCTGATCGACCTTGGTCCGCCGTCGAAACCATCGACGTCGAGGCGGAAGTTATAGGTGCCGTCGATGTTGGGATTGAAGTTGATCAGGGGAACATAGTTCCAGCGATTGCTGTTCTGCTGTCTGCCCACTCCCACTGCATTGTCATTGCCGAGGTAGAAGGGATTGTAGCTGAAGCTGCCGCCTGCAGCATTGGTCAGGGTGATCAACGCTGTGAGCCCGTTCAACGTGCCCGTGTGGGAATCAATGCCCCAGTCGAAACT
>JANLPK010000002.1:0-2673 GCA_031367205.1 Alphaproteobacteria bacterium | reverse complement strand
CGCTCAACCGCCCGGAGCGGATGAACACCATCTCAGGGCCGATGCTGAACCTGCTGACGGCGCTGCTGATTAAGGCCAATGAGGACCCGGCGGTTCGCGTGGTGATCCTGACGGCGACGGGACGGGCATTCTGCGCCGGGCTGGACCTAGTGGACGCGACCCAGGGCAATGGGATCGGCTCGGCCAGTTCATCGAACCATGTCTCGGTCAATCTGGACCTACGCAATACGCCCCCCACGGTGTTGTTTGCCATGGATAAGCCGACCATCTGCGCGCTGAACGGCTCGGCAGCGGGCTATGGCTTGGATACGGCGCTGGGCTGCGACATGCGGATCATGAGCGAGAACGCCAAGCTGGCGGTGGCCTTCGTGAAGCGCGGCATCGTGCCGGAGTCGGGCGGCACTTGGATCTTGCCGCGCCTGCTGGGCTGGGCCAAGGCGGCGGAACTGATCTTCACGGGCCGCACGCTGAGCGCTCAGGAGAGCCTGGCCATGGGCTTGGCCTCCGAAGTGGTGCCCAACGACGAACTACCGGCCCGGGCGCGGGCGCTGGCTGCCGAGATCGCCGCCAATGCGCCGCTGGCCGTGCAGTCGGCCAAGCGGCTGATGCGGATGGGCATGCAGGAGACGTTCAATGACCATGTCCACCACGTCTATCTGCAGTTCCTGCAACTGATGCGGACCCAGGATTTCCGTGAGGGGCTGAACAGCTACATGGAAAAGCGCCCGGCGGACTTCAAAGGCCGCTGAGCCGATTAGGCCTGCTGGAACCCGTCCTGTGCCCTGCGGCGTCGCAGGGCCAGACCCATCATGCCAAACCCGGTGATCATCAGGGCCCAGGTCGCAGGCTCAGGAATGGCTGATGAGACGGTCAGGGTGCCGATCGAGTTGTTGACATAGCCGACGCCCGGCGTGGCCCGGTAGAGTTCGTAGGTGGTCGCGTTGTCGCTGAAGAGGTTGTATTCATAGCCTGCGGCAGAGGCGAAGAATAAACCCGGATTGGAGACGTGCTGCGGTCCGGGGAAGTAGTTGTTGTCATAGATAAATAGGCCGTCCGCAGAGAGTGACGGATTGGGTTGTGCGGGGTTGCCGATCAGGCTGGTGATCAGGTCGCCGTCCACATTGCCGCTGATCGACAGGACGTCATAGGCCCCGGCACCGTTCAGGACGTCTGAGGTCGTGAAACTGCCGCTGGCCGCGAACGGATTGCCGCCGGACGAGACGTAGTTGAACAGATAGACAGCCGCCTGTGACGGCATTGCGCTGAGTGACAGAGCAGCGACCGAGGCTGCAGCGGTCAGGATCTTGAATTTCATGTGAACCCCTAGCTTACGAATGCGAGGCGCTCAGAGTGACCTGACCTCACGCAGCCAACCTAAACCTGGGAGGGACAATGGCGCGTAAAGGGGTGTGGTTAGCAAAACCTCAGCGTCGGGGGAGCTTGCCGAGGTCATTGGGACACCCCGTGGCTATGATGTCGGCCCGCGGGCCGAGCACGCGATAGACGGCGTAGTCGGCGTTTTTGCCGGGGCGGCCCCCGCGAACCAGCACCCCCTTGGACTCGACACTGGTGAAACAGGCTCGGAGGTCAGAAATCCGCAGGCGTCGATCAAGGTCAATCACCAGTCCGGGCTTGGTGAAGTCGACGGCCGGTGTCCCATCGCGGTAACGGGCGCGCTCGATCAACTGGATGGCCGGGCGTGTGAGTTTCCGGCTCGCCAGCAGCTGGGCCAGGGTGCCGTAGGCGGCAGTGCCGATCCAGGTTGTTTGTTCCTGGCTGCTTAGTTGATTAAGATCGCCGGCGAGGTTCGACCACCCGCGGACAGGCAGGAGCGGGTCGGCCCGGCCGATCTTCAGGTCAGGCTGACCAGCCATGAGGGCCAAGGTGATGGCGGAGAGCGCCAGATAAATTGCCACGCCAAAGGCGCGCAAACCGCGCACCGATTGCGTATTGCTGGACCGCTCCACGGCCATCACCGCCAGGATGACGATCCCGGCGATCAGGGGCGCGGGCCAGTGGGCTTGCACGCGGTCATGCAGGCTGTGAGCGATGAGGTAGGCGGCAAACGGCGCGCCGGTCGCCAGGGGCAGCAGCAGCCCCAATTTCGGTTCGATCAAGCGCTTGAAGCCCTTGATCGCGTAAATGACAATCAGTGGGTTGAGCAGGAAGAATTGCGACACCAGCAGATCGCCCAAGTGTTTGGGTTCCAGGCCCTGTGCCAGCACGCGGCCGAACTGCTTTTCGAAGGTCAGCCAGTCGTTCTGGGCGTTCCAATAGATGTTGGCCGAAAAGACCACCCCGGCGACGACGCCGGCGAGCCAGGGCCAAGGCGTGGTTAGGGCTTTGCGTCCCTGGGGTGTCAGGCCAAGCCAAAGCAGGGTGCCGGGGGCTAGGAACAGCGCGGAATATTTCGAGAGACAAGCTAGGCCCGCCATCACCCCGGCAAGCAACCACCAGCGGGACGTTCCGCCGGCCCAAAATCGCCCAAGGCAGGTGAGCGTTGCCAACCAAAACAGGGCCGCGGGCGCGTCAGGGATGGCAAGGATGCCGCCCGCCCCAATCGTGATGGTAGCATTGTACCAGAGCGCCGCGCGGAAGGCCGTTCGGGATTGCCCGCCCAGGATATGGGTAAGATCAGCGATCAGCCAGGTCGCAAACCCGGTCGCTAAGATT
>JANLPK010000001.1:0-1933 GCA_031367205.1 Alphaproteobacteria bacterium | reverse complement strand
GCCGTTCGTACTCGGCGGCGACCTCGGGGTTAGAGAGCATCTTTTCTTTTAGGTCGGCGAAGCTGATCATCGTTCGATTTCCGTTACACTGTCCGCAGAATTATAGCTTGAAGACTATGGACAAAACATAGCCCACAGGGTATATCAAATCACGGCCTGGACGGTTCTCTATCACGAGGCGTTCCTCCCCGAGATGGAGGCGCTCACGGAAGCTGTGCAGGACGAATTGCTGACAATGGTCGAGCTGTTGACACTCAGTGGCCCGACCTTGGGTCGTCCCCATGCCGATACGCTTGCTGGCTCCAAATTCGCCAACATGAAGGAACTAAGGTTTACGGCTGACGATGGGGTCTGGCGCGTGGCGTTCGCGTTTGATCCCAAACGCCGCGCCATGGTCCTCGTTGCAGGGGACAAGGCCGGGGTCGCGCAGAAGCGGTTTTACAAGACGCTGATCGCCAAGGCCGATGCCCGTTTTGCCGATCACCTCAATAGTTTGAAAGGATAGCAATATGGCAGTCACCCATGACGATATGATGGCCCGCCTTCCCAAGGCACGACAGGCCCGCATCAAGGCTCGCGCTAGTGAGCTTTACCGCGAGGTGGAGGGGTTGAAGGCCCTGCGGCTGCTTGCCGAGCGAAGCCAGGAACAGATCGCCCAAAGCCTTGGGGTGAAGCAACCCTCGGTGCTTAAGATCGAGCGGCAGACCGACCTCTATCTCTCGACCCTGCGCCGGTTCGTCGAGGCTGCAGGCGGGACGTTGGAACTGCGTGTGGAGCTTCCCGGCAGCGGCGTCATGCGCTTGACGGGCATGGGAGAGCTTAAGATCCATTCCGTCTAGGGTGACCGGGCTACCGCCCGGCCCCCTCCGGCGCTTCGCGCCACCTCCCCCGAAGGGGAGGAATTAGAACGTCACCACCACCCGTCCCCGCACCTTGCCGTCCAGGATTTCGCCGCCCAGTCTCGGCAAGTCCTCCAGCTTGGCATAGCTGGTCATGGCTTCCAGTTGGGTGAGGTCAAGGTCGTTCGCCAACCTGTCCCACGCCACCACCCGATCGGCCATGGGGCGGTTGACGCTGTCGATGCCGGCCAGGGTGACGCCGCGCAGGATGAAGGGGGCGACGGAGGTGGTTAGGTCTAGGCCTTGGGCTAGGCCGCAGGCCGCGACCGTGCCGCCGTATTTGGTTTGGGAGAGGACATTGGCCAGGGTGTGGCTGCCGACGCTGTCGACGGCGCCGGCCCAGCGCTCTTTGCCGACTGGGCGGGCAGGGCCTTGGAATTCGGCGGCGTCGATGACTTCGGCGGCACCGAGGCCTACGAGGTAGTCGCTCTGGCTCTCTTTGCGGCGCGACGAGGCGACGACGCGGTAGCCGAGCTTGGCCAGCAGGGCGATGGCGACGCTGCCGACCCCGCCGGCCGCGCCGGTGACCAGGATGTCGCCCTTGTCTGGCGTCATGCCGCCGTGTTCCAGGGCCAGCACGCTGAGCATGGCGGTGTAGCCTGCGGTGCCGATGGCCATGGCCTGGGCGGTGCTGATGGCGTCTGGGAGCTTGACCAGCCAGTCGCCCTTGACGCGGGCCATCCCGGCATAGCCGCCATTGTGGCTCTCGCCGACGCCGTAGCCGTTGAGCACGACGCGGTCGCCGGGTTTGAAGTTCGGATTGTCGGAGGCTGCGACGGTGCCTGCGAAATCGATGCCGGGGATCAGGGGCCAGACGCGGACGATGGGGGATTTGCCGGTCAGGGCCAGGCCGTCCTTGTAATTGATAGTCGAGTGGCTGACGGCGACGGTGACGTCACCTTCCATCAGGTCGGCGAGGGTGAGGGTCTCGATCTTGGCTTCCTGGCCGGTCTCGGTCTTGTGCAGGCGCAGGGCTTGGAAGGGGGTGGTCACTTGGGTTTCGTCTCCGATGGGGTAGGTGAGGTTAGCCCGAA
>JANLPK010000330.1:0-1674 GCA_031367205.1 Alphaproteobacteria bacterium | reverse complement strand
GTGGCTGTTGGTGGCCGTGCCGCCGATGCGCAGACCGCCGTCGGCGCTGGACGTGATCTCCGACAGACCTAGGCGATGGATATCGACCAGATGGGCGGGTGCCTCGATCTCCAGCTTCATCAGGTCGAGCAGATTGGTGCCGCCGGCCAGGAACTTGGCACCGGGTGTGTTGGCCACGGCCTTGACCGCCGATGCGACGTCGGTCGCGCGTTCGTAGGTGAAGGGTTTCATCCTGCTACGCTCCTGACGGAGCTTCGCAGGATTGCCGCGAAGCGGGTTTCAACTTTGAGGGCCTGCCCTCCGAAGCCTCGGCGAAGGAGGGTCATGCCACCGCTCCCGCCACATCGCGGATCGCCGCTAGGATCTGGGTATAGGCTGAGCAACGACAGATATTGCCGCTCATCCGCTCGCGGATTTCAGCATCGGTGAGCGCGATCAGGCCTTCGAGGTCTTCGGTGGCTTGGCTGGGCCAGCCGCTAGCGGCCTCCTGCAGCATGCCCACCGCCGAGCAGACTTGGCCCGGCGTGCAATAGCCGCATTGGAAGGCGTCATTGGCCAGGAACGCCTGCTGCATCGCATGCAGGTTCTCGACCCCGCCAATCCCCTCAATTGTGGTCACGGCATCGCCATCATGCATGACGGCCAAAGACAGGCACGAATTGATCCGCTCGCCATTCACCAGCACGGTGCAGGCCCCGCACTGGCCGTGATCACAGCCCTTTTTGGAGCCTTTGAGGTTCAGGGTCTCACGCAGAGCGTCAAGCAGTGTGGTTCGGGTATCGAGGTCCAGGCTGTGGGCCTGGCCGTTCACAGTGATGGTGGTCTTCAAAAGTCACGCCTCCCCAGCGTGGTCGCCGAAATATGCAGAGCGATGAAAGTCCCAGTGTCCCGTCAGCGCTCGCCTGGCGCAAGGGCTTTTAGCGAAAGGGCGTGTATTGGCCCCGTCAGCTCCTCGGCGAGGGCCTTATAGATCATCCGCTGGCGGGCGACCTTATTGGCCCCGGCAAAAGCTTGGCTATCAATGGTGACGTTAAAATGACTCTCCCCCGCATCGCTCGACCCGGCGTGACCGGCGTGGCGTGCGGAGTCGTCGGTGACCTCCAGATGGGTGGGCGCGAAGGCGGCGGTGAGCTTGGCGGTGATGGTGTCGGCGACGGTGCCCATGGGGTCGACCTCTTGAGTTGGAGAGGGGCGGTTATCGGCGGGAAGGGCGGAGGGTGGCAATGGGGGTTGGCGGACGTAATCCAGATTCCTCTACCAGCGCGTTGATCGGTTTGCGGCGTGGGAAAGGTTAGAATCCGGAGCTCAGCTTGGTCGGCTTCGCCCTAAGGGTTTAACCGCAGAGATCGCAGAGGACGCAGAGAAAAGGGGTTCGAGCCCCTCCGCGCATCTCCGCGATCTCTGCGGTTTGATCCTTCTGGCGGTAAGATTTTGAACCACGGAAAACACGGACGGACACGGACGCAATCCTCCCCCAGCGCGACAGGTCCCTCCTTGGACTGTGTGGCTAGATCACTGTCGCGTTCTAGGGAGTCACTCCAGGCACGAAGGGTGTTGACCAAAATGTCCGTGCATTTCACCTGAAGTTGGTTCATCTTCTTACCGAACTATAATCGATGGTTTATCGGTAAGAACATGTCAGACACCGCCACCCTCTCCACGAAATTCCAAATC
>JANLPK010000329.1:0-4243 GCA_031367205.1 Alphaproteobacteria bacterium | reverse complement strand
AGATAGAGCCCCGGCGCAAGCGGGGCCTCAGACAAAGCCGGTGGCGGAGGATGGCGCGACATACCCCAACGCTTCGCCGGTTCAACGCGCGTTGGCAAGGCCGTGATCAATGCGCCCCCTCTGGGGGAGCTGTCAGCGAAGCTGACTGAGGGGGTTGCAACCCACGAGCCTCATTGCCCTTCAACCCCCTCCGCCCCTCCGGGGCCCTCCCCAAAAGGTGGAGGATTGCGCGCGCCCTCACCCTCGCCCACTATCCCCGCACACCCAGGAGCCCGCATCTATGATCACCATCCGCCACATCGAAGGTCGCCGCTCAGAGCGCGTGGCCTGGCTGCTTGAGGAACTTGGCCTCCCCTACGAACTCGACTTCATCGGCGGCGATGTCCCCGGCTCCCTGCTGGCCCTCGAACAGCATCACGAGATGCGCATGACCCCCATCGTCCAAGACGGCGATGTCATCATGGTCGAGTCCAGCGCCATCCTCGAATACATACTGGCCCGCTACGCCAAGGGCTCGTCTCTGCGCCCCGCCGAAGACGCCCGCGAATTCCCTGCCTATCTGGAGTTCCTGCACTTTGCCGAGGGCACGGCGATGCAAAAGATCACCGCCGACGGCCTCAGCCGCGCCCTAGAACGCGCCCGCCGAAAACTCGGCAACTTCAAGGAAACCCCGCAACTCCCGGGCCTGGCCGCCTCGCGCACCGGCTCCCAACGTATCCTGCACTATTGCGAAAACACGTTGGCCAAACGCCCCTATTTCGCTGGCGACCAGTTCACCGCCGCCGACATCATGATGCACTTCCCCTTGAAGCTCGGCACCCCCGCCGCCGCCCAGGTCAACGCTAACATCCGCGAAATCCAAACCCAAGACGCCCCCTATTGGGACACCTTCCCCCAAGTGAAAGACTTCATGCTCCGAATGGCCGCCCGCCCGCCCTTCCAGCGCGCCATGGCCACCACCATGCCCAACGGCCCGCCGAACATGTGAGGGATCAACGCCGGGTCGCACAGCTGAGTTGAGTTTCGCATCGGCGAGAACATCTTGGGATCAATTTCGGAGGAGCGGGGTTAGTCCTTCGGAGGCTGCGTCTTCCGATAAGGGGCAAGTGAGACAATGAACCGTAGCTTCCGCTCGCCGGCCCGGCTGATCGCGCTCGCTGCGTTGACCACGTTGGCCGCCTGCGCACCAATGGCGGGCCCCGTCGGCAACCGCGCCGTGCCGCAACCTTCCAAGAGTGTTGAACCCGCGCGATATCTTGGCCGCTGGTATGAACTTGGCCGTTATGAAGCGGGCTTCCAGAAAGACTGCGAAGCTGTGACCGCGGATTATAGCCTGCGTGATGACGGGAAGATCGCGGTGCTCAACAGCTGCCGCAGGGGCGCATTGAACGGCCCGCTCTCTACCGCGAGGGGCAAGGCCAAGATCGTGGACAAGGCCACCAATGCGAAGCTCAAAGTCTCCTTCTTCGGGCCTGTTTACGGCGACTATTGGATCTTGGACCGCGCTGCGGATTATAGCTGGGCGATCGTTGGCGAGCCGAGCGGTCGATACCTCTGGATGCTCAGCCGAGCAGCCAATCCCGACCTCGCCACGCGCACGATCATCGAAGCCCGCGTCCGCGAGATGGGCTATGACTGGAGCCTCGTCCGTTCAACCAAACAACCACCGAGTTGATTGGCATGGCCCCGCAAATGGACAAGAGGCTGGAAGAGTTTGTGCACCATCGCAATGTCGCGCTCTATACGCGGCAACTTCGGTTTGCCGTCGATGCCGGTCAGCGGGCGCTGCTGATGTCGAGGCTGGCTGAAGAGCGTGCCCGCGCCAGGGTGAATGATTGGAACCCCCTGAGATGATGACGTTTGGCAGACCCGCTGTCAGATAACATCGAAATCGACCACCAGCGGAAGGTGGTCAGAGGCTTGGCGTGTCCGGCGATCGGTTGGGGCCATGACGGATCGAACCGACACATCGTCGCTGACGAAAACGTGGTCGATCCCAACAATCGGCAAGGTGGACGGAAAGGTTGCAATGCCCCGCGCGCCCGCGACCATTTGCCGTGCATCGTTCAGGCCGTGGAGCAAGGTCTTGCACACCTGGCTGTGTCGATGGGCGTTTAAGTCTCCCAACAGGATCGTCGGATTTCTACGGTCTGGGTGCCCGAGCCAGTTGAACCCCGCTAGGGCTGAGGCCTGCAGCCGCTGTTCGCCCGGAACAAGGCCCAGGTGGGTGGTGATAACCTGGAGCTCATGTTGGTCGACCCGAACCGCGACCCAGAGGGCACCGCGTCGTTCCAGCCGAGGCAGGGGCGGATAGTCGGGCAACGGGCCGGCCTTGATCAAGCGTTCCGGCAACCGGGTCAGTATGGCATCACCATAGGCCTCGGTTTCCAGGGCTATGGCGGGGCTGAAGTGGAAACTCATGCCAAGCCGCTTGGCAAGGTGTTGGGCTTGGTCCAGGCCACCCGTCCGCGCCCGCCCGACGTCGAGCTCTTGGAGCGCGATAATGTCCGGGTCTAGCGCGGCGATAACATCGGCGACGCGACCGATATCGAGCCGACGATCAGTCCCGATGCACAGGTGAACATTATAGGTCATGATCCGCGTCATCGACGTTCGTCTATCTCAAGACTTGCCCGCGCGAGTTTTGCCGCGACGGCCGCAGGCCGTTTCCACGGACGCCAAGAATCGTCGACACCCAGGGGATCGCCTAGATGCCATGACGCAATCTTCGCCCCGAGTGCGTCGAGCGGGGGTGAAACCAGCGGCAACAAGCGGGTAAGTCCTTGGGACCGCAGGTTTTCAATGCCGGCACCGAGGCCGTCGGTGCGGTCCAGGGCCGACACCACATCGCCGACCGAACAGGCCAACCAACAGGCGAGGAGTTGGTTGCGACAGTGGCTTACGGCGGCCCTGCCCGACTTGTCACCGGCATCAATTTCAAACGACAGGTCGCATTCTGTATCAAACCCGCCGGAGCGGTTGTTGAGGTTTGCCGAACCCACCCGCAGGAAGACGTCGTCAATGATGGCCAGCTTGGCGTGGACAAGGATTGGGGCACCCGATGCCGTCACCGGCGTATAGGCCCTCAGGCGCTCATGGTGATCTGCCGCGCGCAACTGGCTCATGAACGCCGAACGTCGACGGTCCATGGTCAACTGATCAAACCAACTGGGGGATAGCTGATTGGAGACCAGCACCACTTCGGGTCCCGAAGGTTCCCTGAGCCGGGCAGCGAGCGCTGCCCCCATCACGGGCGAGGTAAGATATTGATTTTCAAGATAGATGCAGCGGGATGCGGCGGCGATAGAGGCGAGGTGCAGCGCCTCGACTTCGCCAACCGCCTTTTGGTCATGCCAAGCGGGTTCTGTGCGGGACAATCCGGTCGCAACCCCGTTGAAATCCGGCGCAACGGTGTCGGGCCAAGCCGCAGAATCCTGAAGTTTGGTCGAGGCCAGGGTCTCACCGGTGGCCCGTTGCCAGCGCCTGCCAAACACCGCCTCGAGCGACGCGGCGGCTGTGCCGTCGACAACGGCCATCACTTCGTGCCGGGATGCGTAGAACCCGCCGCCAAAGCCGGAATGACGTCGGCGCGCGTCCGTATCCAAGTGCTCAGACGTGTCCCAGCGGTCGGGCGCAAAGTCGCTGCTGCCGGTGAAGGCGATCTGCCCGTCAATCACAATGACTTTCTGATGATGGCAGCCGCCGAACGGAACCGTTGCATCCAGATGGAATTGGACGGCTGTATCCTTGAAATAACGTTTGGCTCGGTGCGGAAAAAAGTCTTGGGTCGCCGATATCAGGATCGCGGACTTCCAGCATAAGATACGAACGGCCAGCTCGGGCCGCGCCTCGGTTAAGCCCACCAGAAAGGCTCCCAGCTCTGCCTCGAGCGCGTCATTTTCGTCACGACGGGGCAAGAGTTCCGTCTCCGGATCAAAGGCCCAGTTCAACATATGGATCGTAGAGCGCGCTTTCTGAAGCGCCGATTTTGCCGCCGCAAAGTAAGCTGCGTCGTCGATCAGTAGGGCGACGCGGTCAGCCTGATCGACGCGCCAACATGTGCGTCCAGCCTCAAGAAGCACCCATTATCTCCTGCGGCACTGGGCTTTCGAACGGTGAGGGGTCGGGGCGCACCGCGCCGACCCCAACAACGAGGCGCCACAGCATGTTCCGGTAAGGGGGTACCGGTTATAGGATAGAAACATGCTAAAACGCTTTGTATTAGATCCCAGTTTATACCATT
>JANLPK010000321.1:0-1512 GCA_031367205.1 Alphaproteobacteria bacterium | reverse complement strand
GCACCGCCGCTCATCACCAGCACCACGATCAGGGCCACGATGCCCAGCGCAATGGCGATGTTCAGCAGGTGCCGGGCGGGCAGGATGATCGGCGCGCCGCTCATATTGCCGTTCAGCTTGGCAAAGGCGATCACTGAGCCTGTGAAGGTCACCGCCCCGATGGCGAGGCCAAGGCTCAGTTCCACCAACGAATTCAGATGCACCAGCCCGGTCGTAGCATCGACAATGCCGTAAGCCGCTGGCGTATGGATCGCGGCCACCGCGACAAGGCAGGCCGCCATACCCACCAGACTGTGAAACGCCGCAACCAGCTGCGGCATGGACGTCATCGCCACACGCCGCGCAATCACCGCGCCCACACCGCCACCGATGGCCACACCGCCCGCGATCAAACCAAGGGTCAGCGGGTCGAGCTTGCCTTGGCTGAACAAGGTGGCCAGCGCCGTCCCCACGGCAATCGCCATGCCGATCATACCATTGCGGTTGCCCGCTTGGCTGGTGGTCGGCGACGACAGCCCCCGCAGCGCCAAGATGAACAGCACGCCGGAGACAAGATATAGAATGGCCGCGAGGTTGGCGTTCATTTTTGTTCGTCTCTCAGGGCATTTTCGAGCTGGATCACCAGCGGCGGGAAGTGGTCGCGCACAGTCTCAACGATCAAGCTCAAGTCCAGACCGCGATAATCATGAATCAAGACGTTTCGCATCCCCACCGCCTGTCGCCATGGCAACTCCGGCAAGCGAATTCGACTCTCCGACGAGACTTTTGAGGCCGCTTCTCCAACGATCTCGGCAGCTCGAATGACGGCGTAACGGGTGCGTTTGTCGACGGCGAGAGCAACAGCATTCATCTCACCCAACAGCTCGATAGCGTCGCGCGCATAGGCGAGCATGTCTTCAAGATGGCTGAGATCGCGGTCGCTCATGCTCGCACCAGATCGCGCTCCATGAGCACCCGCAGACGCGGCTTAACGTGCGCAAGATCGACCATATCGACGTGGTGACCTAAGGCCTCTTGCAGATCCATCAGGATGCCACCCACATCGAACAGCGTGGCCTTGCCGACAACCTCGTAGGCCACATCGATATCGCTCTCCTCGCTCGCCTCGCCGCGCGCCACCGAGCCGAAAACACCGATGAGCTGGACGCCCTGGGCCCGAGCTGACGCCCGTCGCGCACGGATGGCATCAAGGGACTGGGTCAGCAGGTCGCTCACTTCGCAGCTTCCTTCTTCGCGGGCTCTTTCTTCTTGTACATGGCCAGCATCCGCTGGGTGACCAAGAAGCCGCCGAAGATGTTCACCGCCGCAAACGCCGCTGCCACCGCGCCGGCTCCCTTGGAGATTAGGACCCCGCCCGTCAGTTCCCCGCTCGGGCTATGCGCCGCAGCGGCCAGAAGGGCCCCCACAATGATCACCGACGAAATCGCATTAGTCACCGCCATCAGCGGTGTGTGCAGAGCCGGCGTCACGCTCCAGACCACGTAATAGCCGACAAAGATCGCCAGCACGAAG
>JANLPK010000307.1:0-3924 GCA_031367205.1 Alphaproteobacteria bacterium | reverse complement strand
CGATAGGCGGCTTCTTCCGGGCTGTCGTTGAAGTCCATGATTGATCTCCTGCTCAGGCGGCTGCGTTGCGGCGTTCGAGGTGGCTGATGAGGCGTTCCTTCCAGACCCGGGGCGCGCCGGCCACGAGGCTGAGCTGGCGAGAGCGCCGATAATAGAGGTGGCAGTCCATTTCCCAGGTGAAGCCGATGCCGCCGTGAGTTTGGATGTTTTCCTTGGAGGCAAACCAAAACGCCTCGGATGCTGCAATCCGCGCGGCGCTCGCCGCCACCGGCAGTTCCGACGCATTGGTGTTGAGCGCCCAGGCTCCGTAATAGGCGTTGGAGCGGGCCAGCTCGTTCTTCACATAGATGTCGGCCAGCTTGTGCTTGATGGCCTGATAGCTGGCGATCACCCGACCGAAGGCATAGCGCTCCATGGCAAATTCCTTGGCCATTTCCAGAGACTTGTCGGCCCCGCCGCACTGTTCGAAGGCCAGCAGGATCGCGGCACGATCCATGATCTGCTCCAGCAGGTTCAGCCCCTCGCCCGCCGCGCCCAACCGCTTGGCGGGAGCCGCATTGAAGATAAGCTTGGCAGCGTCGCGGGTGGGATCGAGGGTTTTCAGGACCTCCCGCGTCACGCCCGGGCCGGTGAGATCGACCAGGAATAGGCCCGGCTTACCGCCTTCCTTGGCGAGCACGAGGCAGACGCTGGCCACATCTCCGTCCGTTACTGGAATCTTGGTGCCGCTCAATTTTCCGCCATCGACATTGCATTGCAAGCTGGAGGCCGTCACCACACCGGGGCCCTCAGAAGTCGCAATGGCCCCGATAAGTTCACCCGCCGCGATCTTGGGCAGATATTCCGCCTTCTGCGCGCTATCCCCAGCCAGCATGATCGCCTCAGCCAACACATAGACCGTCGAGGCGAACGGGATCGGCGCGACCGCCCGACCTAATTCCTCCGCGATCACGCAGAGTTCCAGGTGCCCGAGCCCCAAGCCGCCGAATTCCTCCGGGATTGCCGCGCCCATCCAGCCCTGGGCACCGACGGCGGCCCAAAGCTCAGCGTCGAAGGTCTTGGCATCGTCATCCAGGACCTTGCGCACCCTTGAGGTCGGGCAGTTGGCGGCGAGGAATTTGCGCGCCTCGTCCTTGAGAGACTTCTGATCATCGGAGAAATCGAAATTCATAGCGGTCCATCCCCGGCGGGTCGCCGGTCTAGGTTTGGTGTTGGTCTGACCATAGGCACCGATTGCGTTCACTGAAAAGATTGACTTAGCGTCAATGATTTCGCGGTCATATGCCGCTGGGACTCTGAATTCTTCGGACTGGGTATGGCCAAGGCAATCTTCCAAAAGAACCAGCGGGTCTGGGTTGAGAGCGTTGGCGCATGGGCCATCGTTGAGAAACTCGTGCCCATCTGGGCCAAGGGTTTCGATTCCCCGGTGCGAGTGAACTACGACCTGGGCCTTGGGCGCGATTTCCAGGCTCACGAGCTTCGAGCTGAGCAAGATGCCGATGAGCCCGTGGGGGCCGATGCTCCAAGGTGGCGTCTGCTGCGGGCCCACAACAAATGGCAGGACCTGGAGGCTTGCACCCATCACCCATATCCCGGCTCCCATCCTGTTGTCGTCACTGATGCCAATGACTGGGGCGGTTGGCGAACACCGGGCGCTGAGTACGACCGCGATCCCTATAAGATAGAGTTCCAGGCTAGGCTGATTGCCCAGGCTCCACGACTGCTGGATATCGCACGACGCTTGACCGAAATGATAGAGGAGAGTCCAGGCGCGCCCGCCGAACTCCAACACTTGGCGTCAGAGTCCAAAAAGGTCGACCAGTATCTGCGCGACATCCCAACCGGGGCCGATGACACGGGTGCAGTCGTCGTGAAGATTCACGCGGTGAAGTGAGCAGACCTTAGAGCTCTAAGGTTGTCGCAAGAATCCCACGGATTTTCCCGAGCTCTTGATCACTTACCTTGCCAAGCCCCACGGCGTCGGACGCTTCGATTGTGGCGATCTTGCTGACTCGAACAACCGATGGAGCCGGCAGCCCTGCCGAGGCGAAATTGAGCGGGACATCATCGGCCCACGGGCGGTTTTCCGCGCTTGTGATCATGCTTACCCACAATAGGCCATGATCGTGCGTCAAGCGCCCTGAAGCGACGACCAACGCAGGGCGCCACTGTCGCGTCGGCCGGTCCGTATAGGGAAACGGCACCCGCACGACGTCCCCAGGCCTAAAGATTGGCATAGGCCCGATGGTCGGCCTCGGACCCCCACTCCTCAAAGGTCACAAACGGGTCATCGCGAAGCCCTGAGGACACCCGGCGGACGACAACGCGATCACCGTCGATCTCATAGAAAATGGAGTCTCCTGGGTTCAGCCGCAATGCTGCACGCACGGGCTGGGGGATGGTCGTCTGAGACTTTGTTGTAAGGCGGCTTGTAATCATGCCTCCAGTGTAAGGAAATTCCTTCCCGAAATCAAGCTTCGACATCCCCTCGCGCTCTGCACCAAGATCGCCTAAATCGGGGTCATGCGCACAGACACCCCTCAGGCCATCCGGCTCACCGACTATCGCCCGCCCGCCTTCCTGATCGACGAGGTCCATCTGGCCTTTGATCTGGCCGCCAACAGCACGCGGGTGAAGGCCAAGCTCTCCATCCGCCGCAATGGCGAGCACACTGAGCCCTTGGTGCTGAACGGCGAGCGATTGAAGCCGGTCTCGGTGACCTTGGATGGCCGACTCCTGACCGAGACCGAACGCACTATCGACGCAGAATTCCTGACCATACTCGGCGTCCCCAATAGCTTCATCCTAGAGACCGAGGTCGAGATTGATCCGCAGGCCAACAAATCCCTGGACGGCCTCTATATGTCCGGCGGTCGGTTCTGCACCCAATGCGAGGCCGAGGGCTTCCGCAAGATCACCTGGTGGCCCGATCGCCCCGACGTGCTGTCACGCTTCACGGTTCGCATTGAAGCCGACAAAACCTTCCACCGCCTGCTCTCCAACGGCAATTTGATGGAGTCCGGCGCTCTGCCGGGCAGTCGCCACTACGCTGTCTGGAACGATCCCTTTCCCAAGCCCTGCTACCTGTTTGCCCTGGTGGCCGGTGAGCTGGACGAGCTGGC
This sequence comes from Alphaproteobacteria bacterium, assembly GCA_031367205.1. Lineage (GTDB taxonomy): Bacteria > Pseudomonadota > Alphaproteobacteria > Caulobacterales > Caulobacteraceae > Phenylobacterium. The sequence continues at coordinate 802 of JANLPK010000307.1, read as the reverse complement.
CGATAAGATCGTCACCATGAGTGGTCGCACCGTCGACCTGAAAATCTATGTCGATCCCGGCATGGCAACCCGCGCCGCCTATGCGATGGACGCGCTGAAGCGTTCCATGAAATGGGACGAGGCGGCCTTTGGTCGCGAATACGATCTGGACCTGTTCATGATCGTTGCCGTCCGTGATTTCAATTTCGGGGCGATGGAAAACAAGGGGCTGAATATCTTCAACTCCTCGCTGCTGTTGGCTGAAGCCGCGACCGCCACCGATCTGGACTATGAGCGGATCGAGAGTGTCGTCGCGCACGAATATTTCCACAATTGGACCGGCGACCGGATCACCTGCCGTGACTGGTTCCAGCTGTGCCTGAAGGAAGGCCTCACTGTCTTCCGTGACCAAAGCTTCTCCGCCGATATGCGCGGTGAGGCGGTCCAGCGGATCAAGGACGTCAAGGCCTTGCGCGCCCGGCAATTCGCCGAGGACCAGGGTCCGCTGTCCCACCCCGTGCGGCCCTCCAGCTATCTCAAGATCGACAACTTCTACACCGCCACAATCTACGAAAAAGGCGCGGAAGTTATCCGCATGCTCAAGACCCTGATTGGAGCCGAGACTTTCCGAAAAGGCATGGACCTCTACTTCGATCGCTGGGACGGCCAAGCCACCACCATGGAGGCCTTCATCCAGTGTTTTGCGGAGGTCTCGGGCCAAGACCTTACCGCCTTCTTTGGCTGGTACGAACAGGCGGGCACGCCGGAACTTTCCCTCAACCACCGCTATGACGTCGACCAGAAAATCCTTGAGATCGACCTA
>JANLPK010000234.1:0-1951 GCA_031367205.1 Alphaproteobacteria bacterium | reverse complement strand
CTGATCCGCCGTCCGTCCGTTACGCCGGCTGATGCAGGGGCGATGGATGTGGTGGAGCAGGCCCTGGCTGGTCTAGGCTTTGTCTGTAGGCGGATGAAGTTTGGAGAGATCGAGAACCTCTATGCGCGGTTCGGCACTGCGAGACCCAATCTCTGCTTTGCCGGGCACACCGATGTGGTGCCGGTAGGCGACGCGGCGGCCTGGAGCCATGAGGCCTTTGGTGCCGAGATCGTCGAGGGTGTGATCATCGGGCGCGGAGCCGCCGATATGAAGAGCGCGATTGCCGCCTTTGCGGCGGCCTCAGCCAAGGCTATCGCAGCAGGGGACGTCAAAGGCTCGCTCTCGTTCCTAATCACTGGCGATGAGGAGGGTGTCGCTACACATGGCACCAAGATGGTGGTCGAGGCCCTCAAAGCGGAAGGCGAGATCATTGACCACTGCATCGTCGGCGAGCCCTCTAGTGCAGAAGTCTTCGGGGACATGGTCAAGATCGGTCGGCGTGGCTCGATCAATGTGGAGCTGACGGTCGAGGGCATCCAGGGCCATGTGGCCTATCCCCACCGGGCGGCCAATCCGGTGCCGGTGCTGGTGGCTCTGTTAGGTCGGCTGGCTGAGACCGAACTTGATCAAGGTTTCCTGGGCTTCCAACCCTCCAACCTAGAGATCACCACCTTCGATGTGGGCAATCCCACTACAAATGTGATCCCGGCGACTGCTAAGGCGCGGCTCAATATCCGATTTAATCCCAACCATACCGGCCAAGCCCTGGCCGAATGGATCGCGACCGAAGCGCGGGCAGCGGGCGAGGGCTTTCAGGGCAATGTGATCGCTAAGCCGACAATCAGCGGCGAAGCCTTCCTGACCGAACCAGGCCCCTTCACCGATGTGATCGCCGCGGCAGTGTTTGACGTGACCGGCAAGGCAACCGATCTCTCGACGACGGGGGGCACCTCAGACGCCCGGTTCATCCGCGATCTTTGCCCGGTGGTTGAGGTTGGCCTGGTGGGCAAGACCATGCATGCGGTGGACGAGCGCGCGCCGGTGGCAGAGATCGTTCAGTTACAGGCGGTCTATGAACGGGTGATAGCGCGCTATTTCGCAGCGTTTCCGTCGATAGGGTCGTAACCGACTGCGGTGAGGTAGAGGCCTGTCGAGGGAGCCACCGGCCCGCAGGCGGTGCGATCACGTGCGGCGAGCGCGCGGGCGACGTCATCGGCATCCCATTTGCCCAGGCCAACCTCAACCAAGGTGCCGGTCATCGAGCGGACTTGGCGATGCAAGAAGGACCGCGCGCCGAAGTGCAGATGAAGCTCCTGTCCCACCTGGCTGACGCGGGCGAAGTCGAGAGTCTTCATCGGCGAGTTGGCCTGGCATCTGAGGTCGCGGAAGGTGGTGAAGTCGTGGTGACCTACCAGGATTTGGGCGGCGTCATGCATGGCCTTCACATCCAGCGGGGCCTTCACATGCCAGACCTTGCCCCGCTCCAAACCCGGCGGCCCGTGGCGATTTAAGATTCGATAGAGATAGCGCCGCTCGGTGGCTGAGAAGCGAGCGTGCCAGTCGCCCTGCGCCACCACTGCCTCAAGCACTACGATAGACTCTCGCATCAGGTGGAAGTTGAGCGCATTGCGCACGGTGTCCGTCGGCCAATTGCGGGTCAGATCAATGTGGACCACTTGACCCAAAGCGTGGACGCCGGTGTCTGTGCGACCTGCGCAGTGGACTCGAATGGCTTGGCCACAGAAGGCATTGACGGCCACCTCAATGGCCCCTTGCACGGTCGGTAAAGCGGCCTGGGCCTGAAAGCCGTGATAGGGGCCGCCGTCATATTCGATGGTCAGGCGATAGCGGGGCATTAGAGGACCTGGATTCCGGCGGGGAGCGGGAAGCCGCGTAGGAAGTCCGCTGCGTCCTGCGGTCCCTTGCCTTGGCGTTGAACCTTGAGCAGCCG
>JANLPK010000274.1:0-7198 GCA_031367205.1 Alphaproteobacteria bacterium | reverse complement strand
ACCTGCACTTCGAAGTCATCGACAACGGAAAACCAGTGAATCCAGACTTCTACTATGATCGCCAGGGTCGCGGCAAAATCATGGAGCCAGGGGTTCGAAATCGGATTTACGGAGACGGATGATTGGTATAGTTCTTTATTTGTTCACTTCCGGCGCGTTGCATGGAGGATTCCTGTGCGGTCTCGACTTATCCTTGGCCTGATGATCGCATGCGTCTCAAGGGCGGCGATGGCGGTGCCGAACTGCAGCCCCTCATATCTCGCGATTTCCGAGATGCCTGGCCCACAGATGGAGGACTGGTATCGCGATATTCGCAGTCAGTTGCCGAAGTCAGCAGATTGCGAGCGGCACACAATGGACAGTTGCCAGATTGCCGACCGATGGGGGTATCTCAATACCTTCAGCGAATGGGGCGAGTGGACGCCTGGGCGGGCCGATGACCGGTTCATCTTCAATCGCTCTACTCAGCGACAACAGAATGCGAAATTGCCCTATGGCGTGGCGTGGACCGATGGCCCGAGCCGCCTGACCCGCCGTTTGTTGGCCCTGGGGTTGGCACCCAACCGAGTTATGGGCGGCGGCAAGATCACAATCAGCGTCGGTGGTTGCTTTCGGCACCCAAAAGGCCGACGGATTTTGGACCAATTTCAGGTTTGATGCGGGCGGACTCTGGGTTGAAGTCGAGCGGGCGGTTCAGTATCCCTAGAGCGACGCGGTGCCATGTCAGGAACAACATCCCGAACTCTCGCTCTGTTGGCCCATGCCGGCATCCTGGTGGGGGCTAGCCTCTGCTTGACTGCGGCTCATACTGTGGGGGCGTGGCGACCCTCTACACGCTGATGGAGTTAGGTGCTGCAGCTGTCGAGGGCCTGAGTGACTTTCGGGAAGCCTATCAGACGCGCTTGCCCAGAAGATGGCCGCTGCACCTACCATGGTCGACTCGGGAGTCACCCGAGGCTGCGGCGGCTGACCAAAATTCAAATGGCACCGGTCGTCAGGGTGCTAGAAGCGGCAAATCGCTTGGCGAAACCTGTGCGCCGTTTCGACCAAGGGGGCTGCCGACGGAATACTAGATTCCGCAGTTTGCGAGGTGGACAGAGTGAAAATGAAATCCTGGGGGTGGAAGCGCGTGTTGAGAGAGCTGGTCGTCCTGGCATGCCTTGTGATCGTCGCCGTAAGCCTGCCGATAGCGCGCCGTGCCATGTTCCGGGATGGCTGCTTAGATGCCGGCGGGAGAATTGATGCCGACGGATCCTGTGATGGGCCCGGCCATTGGAAGGGGGCTCGCCTGATATGGCCCTGACCGGAAGTTTTGTCGGCGCTTGCACGCGTTTCTGGTTGGCCGCCCTAGTCGGCGTCTATGTCACCCAACTTTTGCTAATTTGGGGTGGGATTTTTCCCGCAATGGAACCGACCCCATTGGATGAACGCATGTGGGATGGACATGATTTTGTGTCGTCTCTGCCGTTTGCGGCGGGTATCGCGACGGTGACGTTGATAATGGCGCTACCGTTCCTTGCCGTTCGAAATTGGATCGTGCGTGATCAGTTCCCGTTCCTGGATGCTGGCTACGGACTTGTTGTCCTTGCCGGACCAGTTCTGGGTCTCTGGATTGTCGGCCTGGAGGGTGTTGCCGTCTACGAGATTGCTGCATTCGTCGTGACCGCGATCTACATCGCGATCAGTTTGGTTTGGGCCGGAGTGGTTCGGGCACGCACAGCTGGTTCTGGCAAGGATCCAATTTCGGGCACCAAGAGCATGTTCCGATAAGTGGGAACCGGTTATCGGATCTAAACATGCTCTAAATATTTGAATTAGAGCGCAGTTTTACCCTTTAGACGATTCCGTCTGAAGGGAACGCGCTCTAGCATCGCAATACACAGTCAAGGCTCTTTTTCAGGCGGAAGGGTGGCCTAAAGGTCGTCCGGGTGCAGGGAGAGTATATGGAGCTTGAACAGGGCCTCGTGACTGTCGATTGTTCGAGGTCGAGCAGGCTGTTCCCTACGATTGGGCCAAATCCGGGTCGCCAACTTCTAATCTCCCAAGCTAACCCAGCCCGCCATTCCGGCGGTGCTTTGCTGTTCACCGGCGTTCAATTCACAAACTGGAGATCAAAACATGGCGCTCATGCCAAGGGGACAATCGCGTTCAATTTCGGACGGACTTGAGGGTATGTACGAGGCGGCGATGGAAAAAAGCCGTGCGATCCAGGACAGGATCGAGGACGGCATCTCGTCGGTGTCGCAAGAGGTGCTGCGAAGATCCGGCGTGGGCTTAGTTCATCCGAGCTTGGTCACCGCATCGGACCCCGCCCGGTGGGCCGAAGGCAAGGTTGGGCATGGCGGATACGGCTATTTCGATGACTCCTCAGAGTCCCGCGGAAAGATTCAGAGCCACCTTCCAGTCGGAGTTAGGGGAATTAGAGATCCAAAGTGCAACAAGTTTGTCTGGGATGCTCTTGAGGGTGGAGGGCGTCCGGCACAGAGAATGCCAGATGGTCGAATACCGGTCGCCCATGAATGGGGAGACCCGAGAATTCGTGTCGGCGGGTATGCTCCGATCGACGGCGCACCGCAGCCAGGTGATGTTGTGTCGAACGGACATCATGTCGGGATTTATGCCCCACTTCCCAACGGAAAACCGGGAACGATTTCAGCAGCGGCACCGTTCCACCACGCCGGCCCCCTTGGCGAAGTTGTGCACAATGACTGGGGTTTTCGGGGTGATGAGGGAAACATCCTCATCCGTCGCGCAACCCCTAGCCGTCGGAGACGCTGACCGAGGCGTCACCAAATGCCAAAGACGTTGTTCTGCTATTGTTCTAGACAATCGACCCGAGGCTGACTAAGCGTTATTTGCGAGATCTGGAGTCGGCGGATGGATGGGTTTTGGAAGGCTTGGTGGGTGTTTGTGCTCTCGGCTGCCTTGGCGATATTCGTCCTGGGCTTACCCTGGATGAGCTATGCACTGTTGGGCATGGAAGACGTTCACAACGAGAATCCTGAATGGATGAGTGCCGTGGCTGGCATCGTTTTCGCGATGCCCGTCGGTGGTTTACTCAGCGCCATCGCGGCAATTCCGTTCGTGATCTTTCGTGATAAGATTGTGTCGCCCCGTGCGCCCTATCTGCGACCTGGCTACCTCTTGGTAATGGCCTATGGGGTCTTGCTAACGGGGATCTATTCGATGACCCTTGTTCATCTGGGTCTGCACGCGTTTCTGGGCTTTATCGTGGCCTATGAATCGGTTGCGTTGCTGACCACGCTCTTCTCCGTCCTGATCGGCAGGGATCTGGGTGTTTTCGAGCACGCGTCGCCGACCACCTAAGGATCCTCGACCTCCAATTCCAACCCCACCGCCCGCCATTCCGGCGGCGCTTTGCTGTGAGCAATCCATGACAACTGAAGACTTCCTCACCGACGCCCGGGCGGCGTTTGACCTTGCCTGTGAGTCCGAGGCGGAGAACCGTCGCGAGGCCGCTGACGACATTCGTTTCGCGCGGCTGGGCGAGCAGTGGCCCGACAGGGTGCGCAAAGACCGCGAACTGGACGGACGGCCCTGTCTGACCATCAACCGGTTGCCGGCCTTTATTCGCCAGGTGGTCAATGACGCGCGGCAAAATAAGCCGTCGATTGTCTGTCATCCGGTGGACGATGCTGCGGACCCGGAGACTGCCGAGATCTTCAACGGGCTGATCCGCAATATCGAGCAATCGAGCGATGCGGAGGTAGCCTATGACACGGCGTTGGATTTCGCGGTGACCGGCGGCTTTGGCTATTTCCGGATCAATAGCCGCTATGCCCGCGAGGACGGGTTTGATCAGGACTTGGTGATCGAGCGGGTGGCCAATCCGTTCTCGATCTATGGCGATCCGCATTCCACGGCGGCTGACTCGAGCGATTGGAACACCGCCTTCGTGGTCGACAGCATGCCCAAGGCGACGTTTGAGGCGCGATGGAAGGGGGCCGAGCCGGTCGACTGGACCGGGGAGGGTTATGGCGGGCTTGGTGGTCCCTGGCTGGACGGCGACCGGGTGATGATCGCCGAGTATTGGCGGCGCGAGGCGGTGGCGAAAACCATTGTGGCGTTGTCGGATGGGCAGGTGGTTGAGCTTGGCGTTTATGAGACACAGAAGGCGATGTTTGATGCTCTCGGCGTCAGCGTCGTGGGGCGACCGCGCACGGTGGGTGGCCACAAGGTGACGCAGTCGATCCTGACCGGTGCGGAAGTCTTGGAGACCACCGACTGGGCCGGGAAATACATCCCCATTGTGCCGGTCTTTGGCGAGGAACTGCATGTGGACGGCAAGCGGCGGCTGCGCAGCCTGGTCCGCGACGCCAAAGACCCGCAGCGAATGTTCAATTACTGGCGGACCACCTCGACGGAATTGGTGGCCCTGGCCCCCAAGGCCCCGTTCATCGGCCGGCGCGGCGCGTTCGAAACCGACGCGGCCAAGTGGGCGACGGCCAATGTGCAGACCCATGCCTATATCGAATATGACGGCAACGAGCCGCCCATGCGCCAGCCGTTCAGCGGGGTGCCGGCGGGAGCCTTGCAAGAGGCGCTGAGCGCCAGCGACGACATGAAGTCGATCATGGGCATGTATGACGCCAGCCTGGGCGCGCGGAGCAATGAGACCTCGGGTCGGGCGATTATGGCGCGGCAGCGGGAGGGGGATGTCTCGACCTTCCACTATATCGATAACCTCAGCCGGGCGATCCGCCACGCCGGGCGGATTCTGATCGACCTGATCCCCAAGGTCTATTCGGCACCGCGTGTGGTGCGGGTATTGGGGGCCAGCGGTGATGCGCGGAGTGTGGCGGTCAATCAGAAGGTTTCAGTGCCTGACCCCGCCGATGAGGCGCGGAAGATCGAGAAGATCTATGACTTGGCGGCGGGAAAGTATGACCTGACGGTGAAGTCGGGGCCGTCCTTCACCTCGCGCCGGGAAGAGGCGGCGACCCAGATGATCGAGCTGATCCGAGCCTATCCGCCGGCGGCCCCGCTGATAGGCGATTTGCTGGCCAAGAACCTGGATTGGCCGGGAGCCGATGAGATCGCCGGGCGGCTGGCGGCAATGTTGCCGGCTGAGGTGAAAGGCGCCGATCCGGCGGCTGAGGCGGCCAAAGCGCAGATGACCAAGCTTGGTCAAGCCCTGGCGGATGTGGCTGAGAAGATCAAGGCGCTGGAAGCGGAGCAGGGGCTGAGGGCGCGCAAGCTGGAGATCGAGGCCTTCGAGGCGCAGACGCGGCGGATGTCGGTGGTGGGGAGGCGGGAGAACCCGGTTGATCCATGATGAGTATCAAGTAAGTTGCCAATATGTTCTGAGCAGGGATTCGCGTCATGATCGCCGGAAGTTGTTGCTGCGGGGCTGTCCGCTTTGAACTGCTGACCCCGCCCACAATGATGGGGACCTGCCATTGCACCCGATGCCGGAAGGTCGGCGCGAGCACGTTTGTGTTTGTGGCGCGGGACTCGTTGCGATGGATCGAGGGGCGGGATCAGGTTGAAGTCTTCGAAGCCGTCGCGCCCTACACCTATAGCCGTTGTTTCTGCCGGACATGCGGGACGTCGCTGGGGGAGATTACATCGCAGGCGGAGTCATTTCCGATTGCGGCCAATTGCTTGGATGGCGATCCCGGTGTGCGAAACCGCTTCCATGAGTTCGTTGGCGAGAAGCCGGGGTGGTACGAAATTGGTGACGATGCAAAGCAGTTTGAGGGACATCCGGTGAAGTCGCCTGGGTGATTGATTTTCTCAATTGTTGCTAATTTGTTCTTGACATTCTAAGTCGTTTCGGCTATGATTTGGCCATGGTCGAGAGATGCGCCCAGCGGCTTTGAGGGCCGGATGTGCGGCGTCTCGTTTTCGGGCGGCGGCGCGTGACCGCTCACTGCGCCCGTGCCTTAGAGTCCTGCCCGAACCCAGGCCCAAATCCTCCGAGGACAATATGCCTATGCCAAACCCGGTGCCTCGCGGCATCGACGACAAATTGCGCGCCCACACCTGGCAGGTGATCCAGCGTGGCTTGGCGTTGGGACTGCCCCGGCCAAGCAATGGTGGAATCTGTCAGCAAAGTCTGATGTGTCCCGTGCGATTTTCAGAGAAGAGAGCGCAAAGCACGCAGGCCACCACAATGATGCTAGGGACGCGATGCGTCACGCGACATGGGCTCGGCGATCGGCTGGAGCTGTCGGACCGATCTTCACCATGGGCGCAGGCTTGATCCATGAGGCGCAGAATATGTTGCCGCGCTGGTCAGACGATCCTGATCGCCAAGAACACAGTGAGCCATTTTCAGAGGCTCGAATGGATATGATCAATAATACAGAGGGAGTGCGGTCTTGGCGGGATAGACGACCGATAGACCGAGCGCGTTTTGCAGACCGGCCCGCCTCGATTCGTCAGAACCTGCGAGATCGCGGCGGGCGAAGGTGACCCGGCTATCGTGCCGATAGGAATAGCTTGATATTCCTGATTTGTTCCAATACGAATGTTGCCATTCCTCGTTTGGAGCCGTTCCGAATGTCAGAGAAACGCCAATCATTCTGGCTCTCGCGAGCCGCCTATTTTCTTCTGGGATGGCTCGTTTCGTTTCTGCTCTTTTGGCTCATCACCTATCAACTCGAGCATAGCTTCACCCCAAACGTGATCCTCACGGTGAACGGTGCGGATGTCAGCCGTCATGGTGGCTCAATAGTGAAGCTGGACTACGGAGAGGTTCGATGGACGCAGACCTGCCGGGGTGAGTGCGACGATGTGCTTACAGAAGGCGAGAAGGGCGAGTACGGCATGAGCGTCAATGTCGAAAACGGCACAGGCAAGTGTTTGGTGTGCGATGAAGGCGTCGCAAACATAGGTGCCGGAACCGACCATCTCAGCGTTTCGGGGCGCGACACGCTGAAATTTTCCTCGCGCTTTGTTGCGGCACCCTAGGCCCGGAATAATGCTGTTGCTATTTTGTTCTTGACTTTCCCCATCGTTTTGGCTAATATCTAGCCATGTTCGAGAGATGCGCCACGCGGCCTTGATGGCTGGGTATGCGGGCCCTCACTTTCGGGCGGCGGCGGGTGACTGCTAGCTGTGCCTTTGATCCTTTGCCCGAACTGCGGGCCTAATCCCTCCGAGGACAACATGGCGGTCTCAAACCCGGTGCCTCGCGGCATCGACGACAAATTGCGCGCCCAAACTTGGCAGG
>JANLPK010000269.1:0-3866 GCA_031367205.1 Alphaproteobacteria bacterium | reverse complement strand
ATGATGTCGCCCATCAAGGCCAGAGAGCAGCCAACACCCGCTGCGACGCCATTGACCGCTGTGACGATAGGGAACGGATAATCCCGCATAGACTTCATGAAGGGGTTGTAGATCGTCTCGAGCGCCGCGCCGGAGTCAGGTCCCTCAGGATCTGGGCTCACCGCAGCTCCAGGTCCACCGCGCCCAGAGAGGTTTGCACCGGAGCAAAATCCGCGACCTTCTCCCGTCAAGACAACACAACGCACCCCTGAGTCAGGCTTAGCGAAGGCATCAAAAGCTGATTGCAGCTCGGCCATAAGGTCCAGCCCGGCCGCGTTTAGGGTCGAGGGATCGGTGAGGGTGACAATGCCGATGCCGTCTTGCACCGAAGTCTTCAGTTTCTCATAGGCCATGGTCGTCCTCCCGCTGCCGCAATGACTTAGAACGGGATACGTCACGTCAGCCTAGCAGAAAAGGCAATACCGGTCGGCCTAAGCCGCTGCCGCAACCGCGTTTGCGTCGATGACCCGGTTTCGGCCACTGCGCTTGGCATTGTAAAGCGCGCCATCTGCGCGCTCGAGGGTGTTGCAAGGCGACTCGCCGACATTGCGTTCAGCAAACCCTGCAGAGATCGTGATCGTGCCGAGGTCCTCATCGGTCGAGCGTCGTTTCAACACCCGGGATGAGACTTCCAGGCGAATGCTGCCCAACACGCCGGCGACGATCGCCGCATTTTCGTGCGGGAAGAGCATAGCGAACTCTTCGCCGCCATAACGTGCCGCGAAGCGCGGAGCCGTCCCGCGGGCCCCAATGACGCCGGCGACATAGCGCAAGACCTGATCCCCGGTTTGGTGTCCCCAGGTGTCGTTGAAATTCTTGAAGTGATCAATGTCCAGGATGGCCAGGGTGAGCAATTCGCCTTGGGCGTCGGCCTGCGCGCACGCCCGCTCGAGTTCCTCATCAAAGGCTTTTCGGTTGGCGAGATTGGTCAGTCCATCGGTCGTTGCGTCTCGACGCACCTGCTCGAGATGGACGCGGAGTTTCGCGACTTCCTCGGTGGATTCCGCAAGACGCTTCTCTAGGGCTTCGTTCTGGATTTGAACCCGCCGCGTGGCTGCAGCCAAGTGCTCCACTGTGGCCTGAACATTCATGGTCTCCACCGGCTCGGCGAAGGACTTTGACGCGTCGGCAAGGGTTACCCCATAGGCCGCGCTGGATTGCTTGGCCGATTGTATGGCCTGGGCGACGGAGGCCAGCTCTTTGGTCAGAGCATCGCCAGCGTCTCGAATTTGTTCATTCAGCCGCGCCTTCGGCAGGAAGTTTTCCGCCAACTGTTCGCTTAAACTGTCGGTAAAGGCCTCTCCAGCGGCGAGAATGCGGTTTATTTCCTGAGCCAGAGCTCCGGCAGGATCGGCGACAAGATGGGTCCAAAGCTCATAGTTTGTCGAAGTCGGCCAGACTTTGTGAAGTTCCATCTGAGCTAAGGTCTTACGCGCCAGTTCATAAGCCTCTGGAGCCCGGAGTTTGATCTCGACTTCTGCCGACATAGATCGACCCTTCCACGCTCAAATCTGACGCGGAGCAATCTAGCTTGCAGACCCCAACGAGCCGTTAAGGCTGTTGCACCTATTTTGGGTCTATGGCTTGGCTGAGGTGCGGGTTGGCCCGCGCATCAAGAATGCCGGCAGGTCGGTCCCGAACCCGACGATGCCGGGACCATCGTCACGGTCCTCGCGCGGTTCACGGCGCGGGGCTTCGCGGACAGGACGAGTGCGAGGCTCATTTTGATCCCGAGGGCGATGCTCACGGGGTTGACGTACCGGCTCGGGGATGGTGGCAACTGGAGCCGGTGCGCGAGCCGGAGCCAGAGCCTGAGCCTGAGCTTCTACAGCCTCGATCGGCGGCGGGCGTCCGCTGCGAGGTTTCGGGGTACGGTCGCGGTCCCGGCCACTGCGCTCGCGGCCACGACCCTTGTCGTCGCGACGCTCGTCTTTGATGGCGGCGAAATCGACGCCCTCCAGCGTGATCTCCTCCGGAGCCTTGCCGATCAGTTTCAGCACCTTGTCGATGTTTTTGGCGTCGGCAGGCGTGACGATCATATAGGCTTTGCCGCTCTTGCCCGCGCGACCTGTGCGGCCGATCCGGTGGACATAATCCTCGGCGTGGTGCGGGACGTCATAGTTGAAAACGTGGCTAACATCGGGAACGTCAAGTCCGCGCGCGGCGACATCGGACGCACAAAGCAGTTTGAGCTCCCCTTTTCGGAATGCCTCGAGCGTGCGCATCCGAGTTTGCTGATCCAAGTCACCATGGATCGGTGCTGCATCGAAGCCGTGGGTCTTCAGCGACTTAGCGACGATATCGACTTCCGATTTGCGATTGCAAAAGACGATTCCGTTGCGCACGTCATCGGCAGCGATCAGCATGCGCAATGCGGTGCGCTTTGCCTTTGGGTCGGCTGTGGGTAGGCGCACGATGTGTTGGGTTATGGTCTCAGCGGTTGTTGCCGGGCGAGTGGCCTCGATCCGGACGGGATCATTGAGGAACTGCTTGGTCAGCCGCGTGATCTCCGGCGGCATGGTGGCGGAGAAGAACAGGATCTGTTTCTTCGGCGGGGTCAGTTTGAAGATCCGCTCGATGTCGGGAATGAACCCCATGTCGAGCATGCGGTCGGCCTCATCGACCACCAAGATCTGCACGCCGGTCATCAGCAGCTTGCCGCGCTCGAAGTGGTCGAGCAATCGGCCCGGCGTCGCGATCAGCACATCAACCCCGCGGTCGAGTTTGAGTTCTTGGTCTTTGAAGGACACGCCGCCGATGAGGAGCGCCCAGCTGAGCTTGATCTGCTGGCCCTTGGCGTATTTCTCGAAGGAGGCGGAGACTTGGTCGGCCAATTCGCGGGTCGGCGCGATCACTAGGGCGCGGGGCATTCTGGCCTTAGAACGCCCGGCGGCGAGCCGGTCGATCATGGGCAAGGTGAAGGCCGCGGTTTTGCCGGTGCCGGTTTGGGCGATGCCCAGCACGTCTCGACCTGCGAGCGCGACAGGGATGGCCTCGGCCTGGATGGGGGTAGCGGTCGTGTAGCCGGTGTTGGCCACGGCCTGTAGGGTGGCGGGCGATAGGCCCAGTTCAGAAAATTCGGTCATCAGTTGCAATTTGAGCAGTTCCGCGCCCGAAAGATTGGGCAGGGCTCACTGCGGCGGCGCAGACGGCAGTCGTCGCGCGGGGCGGAAGATAGGGTCAATCGGCCTTAAGTCAACGCGTTACTCAGAATTGGCTGCTCAAACGTCCAGATCGGCCATGGCGAACTCGGCGTTTTCTTGGATGAAGCGGAACCTTAGCTCGGGTTTGCGACCCATGAGGGACTCCACCAGCTCCTCCACCGCCTCCTCAGCGCGGGGCAGGGTGACGCGGGCCAGGGTGCGTTTGGAGGGGTCCATGGTGGTCTCCTTCAGTTGAGACGGCATCATCTCGCCAAGGCCTTTGAAGCGGCCGATCTCCGGCTTCTTGCCCTTGAATTCGGTAGCCAGCAGTTCCTCCCGGTGGGCGTCGTCGCGGGCATAGATGGTCTTGCCGCCGTGGCTTAAGCGGTAGAGCGGGGGTAGGGCGAGATAGAGCCGGCCGGCTCGGATTAGGCCCGGCATGCTGCGATAGAAGAACGTAATCAACAGGCTGGCGATGTGGGCGCCGTCCACGTCGGCGTCGGTCATGATGACCACGCGCTCGTAGCGCAGGTCCTCTTCCTTGAAGCGAGAACCAGCCTGGACCCCCAGAGCCAGCAAGAGGTCGGAGAGCTCTTTGTTGGCCCCCATCTTGTCGCTGGTTGCCGAGGCCACATTGAGGATCTTGCCGCGCAGGGGCAGGATCGCCTGGGTGCGGCGATCGCG
>JANLPK010000231.1:0-2939 GCA_031367205.1 Alphaproteobacteria bacterium | reverse complement strand
GCCTGCCCAAGGTCATCTCGGCACATATGGATAGAGAAGACTTGCTTGAAACGACACCGATCGCCGAAGTCATCGAGATCATCAGTGAGGCGTTGGATATCGCGGTCGACTGGTCGCTCTGGCAAGACATTGAGGGTGTCTCAGACGACGGCACGCCCCAGGGCTATTCCCAACCGCCCAACACCTCCTACCCCGCCGAGATCGACCCAGATACCGAGCCAGTCAGAGCCTAAGTTGCTCCACCCTTGGGGGAGCTGTCACCGAAGGTGACTGAGGGGGCCGACCGCGCAAGCTGGCGGACAACCACCTCTCCGAAACCAGCATCCGGGCTAAAGCCCGGCCCCCTCCGTCTCGACGCTGCGCGCCGAGCCACCTCCGCCCTGCGGGGGAGGAATTGGCGTGCGCGTTCCAGTCCGCGCTGTCCATGGTTCAAATCCCCAAATCAGACTCTACACGCCTGATCCACGCCCGCACTCCCGGCAAGCTCGCCAGATTCAACCCCCCTTCGTGGGCAACCCGCGTATAGGCGACCAACGCAATGTCGGCGAGGCTGAGCCGTCCGCCCACGAGGTAGTCCGCCCCCACCAAACCATCCTCCAACCGCTGCAGGGCATCGTAACCCCGCGCAACCAATTTCGGATCCAGCTCAGAAACCGCCTTGCCCAGATAGACCACCTGAAAGCGCGCCACGGCCACATAGGGCTCATGGCTATATTGCTCCCAAAACATCCACTCCAGCATGCGCGCGCGGTCATAGGCATCGGTGGGGATAAGCGAAGAGCCCTCCGCCAAGTGCAGGATGATCGCGTTGGACTGCGCCAGCGGTCGCCCATCATCGAGAATGACCGCAGGCACCTGCCCCGCCGGGTTGACGGCCAAGAATTCCGGCGTCCGTGTTTCGCCGTTCAGAACCCCAGTCTCGATCCAGTCAAACGCCAGGCCCAAGTGCTCCGCCGTCCATTTGACCTTCAAGCAATTGCCGGAGATTAAATCCCCAAAGATGAGCATGCGAACCTCCGATCCACACGGTCGCGATAGCCAAAGGCCGGCACCAAGACAATGCAGGCTTCACAAGGAAGCTGTGCGCAAACCGACCGGTCACGCTTGCCGCGGCCGATGACAGCGCCTAAATATGCGGCTGCTGACAGATCAACGACGAAGGAGGACGCCCGTATGGGACGCTACCTCGCCGCCCTGGCCGCCCTTCCCCTCATCGCGTTTGCGGGTGGAGCGCATGCCGCCCCGCCGCCCGCCGATCCTATCGGGGACTTGGTAATGAGCGCCTTGACCGGCTCACTGCCCGGATCGCCAGACTTCAAGCTCAAGGCGACCCTTTATCATGCAGGGGCGCGTGGGGTTGGCTTGTTCGACTCGCTGGGCTGCCATGTGGTCGCGATGCGCACTGCGGCCATCGATTCCGGACTCATTCCAAGGCGAACGATCCTATTCATCAAGGAGACCGTCGGCGTGCCTTTGCCCGACGGTACCAAGCATGATGGTTTTTGGTACGCCTCAGACACTGGCGGGGCGATCAAGGGCAAGCGGATCGACCTCTTTACCGGTAACGGTGCGGCCTCGATGTCGCCGGTTCAACGCCTGAACCAAGGCCAACTGACGGTCACCAAGGTTGGCCAGTTCAAGGGCTGCCCGCCGCAATAGCTGCGCCGACCTGCTCCCTGACAAAGGCATCTATGCGCATTGAAAAGCCCAATTTCTTCCTGTTCACAGGCGGCCCTGGTGTCGGGAAGACCACGGTTATTGAACACCTCGCCGCCGAGGGCACCCGCTGCATCGCAGAGACTCATCGACGGGTGATCCGCGAACAGATGGCCTGCGATGGACGGGCTCTGCCTTGGGTCGATCCAGTTGCGTACCGCGAACAGACAGCCCGCGAAGACATCGCCATCTTCGACAGTCTCTGCCACTCAGACGAGCTGATCTTCTTCGATCGCGGGATTCCCGACAGCCTGCCGGGACCCGATGATCCACCCATGCCCTGGCTTCTGTCAGCCGTCATGGCGCACCGCTACAATGAAACCGTCTTTGTGCCGCCGCCCTGGGCGGAAATCTACGCGACCGACGCCGAGCGCAACCAGGACTTTGCCGAGGCCATCGCGACGCACGAACGGATCATGAGGATGCTGCCCTCACTTGGCTATAGCCCCATCGAACTCCCCAAGATCAGCGTGGAGGCAAGGGCCAAGTTCGTGCGCGAGATCGTGGCCGCAGCCTAAACCACCGCCGCCAACCGACTGGCCTGATCAATCGCCCGCTTGGCATCCAGTTCCATGGCTTCGAAGGCACCGCCGACGAGGGTCGACTTCACGCCCATGGCCTCCAGGTCATCATGCAGAACCCGCAAGGGGTCCTGGCCTGCGCAAACGATCACGGTGTCGACCTCGAATAGCCGGTCCTCACCGTCGATGCGCACGTGCAGCCCGGCATCATCCACCGCGACATATTCCACGCCGCCGACCATATGCACCCCACGCCGCTGAAGCGTCGCCCGGTGGGTCCAGCCAGTGGTGCGGCCCAAGGTCTTGCCTAGAGAGTCGGATTTGCGCTGCATGAGCGTGACCTCGCGATCAGAACGGGCCACCTTGGGCACCACACCGGTGACCCCGCCGCGCGGGTGGTTCTTGAAATCGATCCCCCACTCGGCCGCAAACACATCGATGTCCATGGCTCCGGAGGGACCCGAATGGGTGATCAGCTCGGCGACATCAAACCCGATCCCGCCGGCTCCGATAATCGCGACCCTCTTGCCGACTTCCCGCCGCCCCATGATCGCATCAATATAGCCAATCACCTTGGAATGCTCGATCCCCGGAATGGCGGGTCGGCGCGGCGCAATGCCGGTGGCGATGATCACCTCGTCAAACTTTTCCGCCGCGAGCCGTGCTGCATCAATGCGGGTGTTCAGTCGAAGCTCGATCCCG
>JANLPK010000151.1:0-41896 GCA_031367205.1 Alphaproteobacteria bacterium | reverse complement strand
GTGTCGCACTGGGCGCCGGGATAGCGGTTCCAATACCAGGTGCCGCCGAAGTCGCCGCCCTTCTCGATGATCCGCACATCCTTGACACCGGCCTCCACCAGCCGCGCGCCGGTCACCAGCCCTGCAAAGCCCCCGCCCACAAAGGCAAACGTCACATGGTCGGTCTTGGCGGCCCGCTCAACGAAGGGCGTATAGGGGTCCTCCAGATAGTGCGCCAAGCGCCCCTTTACCTCCAGATATTGCGCATTGCCGTCGGGCCGCAGCCTCTTGTCGCGCTCAGCGATATACTTGGCCAACAGGGCCTGCTTGTCGATGACGCCGCGCGGCGTCGAAATGGTGGTAGTCATGAAAATGGTCCTGGTGCGGTAATGACTCGATAATAGCGCCCCGCCGCGCCATGCTCCATGCCTAAGTCGAACACGCTCTGAGGCCCTACCCCATGATGCCAGCCATATTCGCCGAAGCCGTTGCTGCTGCCCCGGAAGCCGCCGTGGTCTCGCCCCTGGTGGTCACCGCGCAACGCAAGACCCCACCGCCCGTCGAGGTCACCGTCAAGGTGGCCGGCGACGACACGGCCGGCGGGCAATTCATCGCGATCTGGCCGGCTGGGGCCTATCAACGCCGCTCCGACGGCTATGTCACCCTGCGTTGCCTGGTAGATATCTACGGCTTGGCGGAGCGTTGCGAGGTCACCTACGAGTCACCGCCCGGCATGGGGTTCGGGGCCGCAGCCCAGCAACTGCGCACCAGCTTCAAACTGAAGCCGACCATGGGTCCCAACGGGCCGATCAATGCCATGATGTCCATCGGCGTGCCCTTCAAGGCTCCCGACACCCAGCTAGACATGAGCAGTGCAGCGCTCGGTCCCGGCATGAAGTCGGAGGGCACGCCGATTGTCACCAACCTGCGCGGCAACGCCATGCCCATGAAGGACGTGACCTTGGTCAATCGCCCGATCTGGGTGAAGGCTCCCAGTTTCGACGCCTGGACCGCGGCCTATCCGCCCCAAGCCGGAAACGTGGAGGGCTATGCGGTGGCCCATTGCCGCGTGCTGCGCACGGGCTATCTCGTGGAGTGCGGCGTCGTGAAGCAGGTGCCGGAAAAGCTCGGCTTCGACCTAGCGGCCAAGGACCTCGCCCACCAATTCCAACTGTCGCCGGAGCTGGCCACCGCGCCGCGCCGATCAGCGCTCTGGGTCGACATTCCCATTCGCATGCCGCCGCCGGGGTCTGGAACGGAGCACACCGTGAGCGCGCCGATTTGGGCGACCAGTATCGATCCGCGCCTGACCCCGAAGCTCTTCCCGCCGGAAGCCGTTGCGCGAGGCCTCACCACCGGTCGCGGCGTGGCGCTTTGCAGCGTCAACGCCGACGGTACCCTCCTGAACTGCACCGCCCAAGCCGACCAATCCGATGGCCCGGAGTTTGCCGACACCATCGCCAAACTGGCCCCCACACTGAAACTCAGTCTCTGGTCCGCCGACGGTGCCCCAGTGATCGGTGGCCGGGTCCGTGTGGCGGTCCGGCTGAACTTGAAGGACAGCGCCGCCGAATAGGGGCGATTGATCTATTGACTCTCTGACATGCGTAATATATTTCTAACGTATGAAAGCGAGCCAACTTCCTGACGGCGATCACCTGCTGGCCATGCTGGCGGCCCTGGCCAATCCGCATAGGCTCCGGGTGATCGCTGCCCTGAGCGAGCGTGGCCGCACCTATATCAGCCAGCTGGCGCGCGAGATCGGCATCAGCCGTCCCCTGCTCCACCTGCATCTGCAACGCCTAGAAGAGGCCGGTCTCGTCTCTAGCAAACTCGAGCTCTCGGCAGATGGTAAGGCCTTGAACTATTTCGAAGCCACCGACTTCGCGCTGAGCCTCACCCCCGCGGCGATCGCCGCCGCAGCTACGACCCTGACCCCAAAAACCGAAACCTAGAGGTCTCCCATGTCACCCAACATCTACGTGCTCACCCTGTGCCTGCTGTTCGGCACCGTGCTGCTCATCTTCGCCATGCGCTATGGCGCGCTCGCCCTGCAGGCCCGCGCCAAACAGGCTCACGAAGATGCCCACCGCCAGGCGCTCGCCGAAATCCGCGACCGCCTCAGCGCCATCGAAACCCTGCTGAAATCCGTCGACTAGCCATGATGACGCTGAGCCCGATCGAAACCTCACCCCAGATCTATGCCCGGACCGCAGGGGGCATCTATCTGCTGGTCATCCTGTTCGGCATCTTCTCTGAGGGGTTCGTCGTCAACACCCTGGTAGTCTCGGGCAATCCAGCTGCCACGGCTCACAACATCATGGGCTCACTCAGCCTCTGGAACCTCGCCAATCTCGGCAATCTCATCGTACCTCTGATCGGGACTGTGCAGTTGGGCATCGAGTATCTGTTGCTGCGCCCCGTCAGCAAGCCGCTGGCCCTGCTCTTCCTGCTGCTCAATGCCGTGTCCCTGGCAGTGGAGTCGGTGAGCAAGCTGTTTGTACTGATGGTGGAGCCTATCCTGCGTCGGGCCGACATACCCGGCGCCTTCTCCGCCGCCCAGATCTATGACCTGGCCCGACTGTCGCTCACCGCCCACAACATCGCCTTCCACATTACGCTGATCTTCTTCGGGGCCGCCATTTTGATCAGCGGTCATCTGATTGCGCGATCCGGTTACCTGCCCAGACTCCTCGGCTATATGATGCAGCTGGCTGGGGCCTGTTACTTGACCGCCTCCTTCGCCCGCCTATTCGCCCCAGGCTTTGCCGATGCGCTCGGGCCGGCCATCTTGCTGCCTTGCCTGGTCGGCGAATCCGCCCTGTGCCTCTGGCTACTCATCAAAGGCGTGGACGTTGAACGATGGCGGGCGTCGCAATGACCTCTATTTCGGGGGAGCGTCTCCGAAATAGAGCAGATTGCGCTTGACATCTGGGTCTCGGTATGTTCTTGTTTCGTTCGTGTCTGACTTGAACAACAGCCCTGAGGATATCGCCGCGCGCTTGGCCCGCCAGTTGGCCGAGCTGGCGCGTGTGGCCGAGGTCGGCTTGGGGCTGTGCCGGGAGATCGTGGCTAAGGTGAAGAGTGCTGAGGGGATGACCTATGATCCCAGCCAAGCCTATGTCCGGATATCTCGGGCTGTGCGCCTGACCATCGTCTTGGAGAACCGCATAGCCGCTGAGCATCAGCTGGTGCTGGCGGGCAAGTCGCCTCGGGTGCGCGAAGACCGCCACGCCAAGGCCGAGGCTGTGATCCTTGAGGTGCTCAATGACTCCATCGACCATGAGCTAAAACATAATCGCGACTGTGACCGCGAGCGGCTCACCGAGATGCGCGATAGCCTGCCCAAGGTCATCGCCGCTCATATGGATAGAGAAGACTTGCTGGAAACCGCACCGATCTCCGACGTCATCGAGATCATCAGTGAGGCGTTGGATATCCCGGTCGACTGGTCGCTCTGGCAAGACCTAGACGAGGTCTCAGGCAACCGAACGCCCCAAGGCTATTCCCAACCGCCCAACACCTCCCACCCCGCCGAGATCGATCCCGACACCGAGCCGGTCAGAGCCTAAGTTGCTCCACCCTTGGGGGAGCTGTCAGCGCAGCTGACTGAGGGGGCCGACCGCGCAAGCGGGCGGACAACCACCCATCCGAAACCAGCACCCGGGCTACCGCCCGGCCCCCTCCGACTCGTCGCTGCGCGCCGAGCCACCTCCGCCCTGCGGGGGAGGAATTGGCGTGCGCATGGCCGGTAGAAGGTTGACTATTCCCCCATCCTCCGTACCTCAGTCCTGAGCGGCTACACCGCCGACATGGAAAGCCCCTGAGACCTCGCGATGCGTTCTGAGAGACCCCTGATCGTCGGCATCGGCGGCACCACCCGCGAGGGCTCGTCTACCGAGAAGGCCTTGCTCGTGGCTTTGGCTGCGGCGGAAGCGGGCGGCGCGCGGATCCAGCTTCTCGGCGGGGCGTTTCTAGCCACCCTACCAATCTTCGATCCCGGCCCGGCGGGCCCTACGCCCGAGCAGATGGTCTTGGCCGAAGCGGTGCGCACCGCCGACGGCATCATTATCGCCACGCCGGGCTATCACGGCTCGCTCTCCGGCGTGGTGAAGAACGCGCTCGATACCCTAGAGCTGCTGAACGGCGACGAGCGCCCCTATTTTACCGACCGTGCCGTGGGGGTGATCGTCACCGCCAATGGTTGGCAGGCCGGGGGCACCACATTGACAGCGGTCAGATCGATCATACATGCGATGCGGGGCTGGCCCACACCCTACGGCGCAGCGCTCAACGCGACCTCCGGGTCATTCGAGGACGACGGGTCACCCAAAGACCCCAAGGACGCCTGGCAACTCACCACGGTGGGGCAGCAGGTTCTGGAATTCGCCAAACTAAGGACGACCCCATGAAGCGCCCCTATCTGGTGACCGACTCCAAAGGCGACGGCAGCAAACCCAACGAAGCTCATGAGAGCGCCATCTCCCCCATTGAGGACATCATCGAGGATGCCCGCAATGGCCGACCCTATATCCTGGTCGATGCCGAGGATCGCGAGAATGAGGGCGACGTCATCATCCCGGCTCAGTTCGCGACCCCGGACCAGATCAACTTCATGGCCCGCCACGCGCGCGGCCTGATCTGCCTCAGCATCACCGCCGAGCGTGCCCGCCAACTGCGCCTTCCGCCCATGGCCGCTGAAAACCGCGAAGGCATGGGCACTGCCTTCACGGTCTCTATCGAGGCGGCCGAAGGTGTCACCACCGGTATCTCGGCCCATGACCGGGCTCACACCGTGGCCGTTGCTGTCGACCCCACCAAGGGTCCCGACGACATCGTCTCACCGGGCCACGTCTTCCCCTTGGTCGCCCGCGACGGCGGCGTGTTGGTCCGGGCCGGCCATACTGAGGCCGCGGTTGATATCTCCCGTCTGGCCGGGCTCAATCCCGCCGGGGTGATCTGTGAAATCATGAAGGATGACGGGTCGATGGCCCGCCTGCCCGACCTCATCGGCTTTGCCCAACTGCACGGCTTGAAGATCGGCACCATCTCCGACTTGATCGCCTATCGTCGTCGCACCGAACGCCAAGTGGAGCGCGTGCTGGAGACTCCCTTCGATAGCGCGTTCGGTGGCAGATTCCGCATGGTGATCTATCGCAACATCATCGACAAAACCGAACACGTGGTGCTGACCAAGGGCAAGATTGAAGCCGACAAGGCTACGCTTGTGCGGATGCATCGGGTGGACCTTGCGGCCGATATGCTGGGGGCCACTGAACAGCGCCGCGACTATGTGCCAAAGGCATTGCAGGCCCTGTCGACGTATGACGGCGCAGGCGTCGCAGTGTTCATCCGCGACTCCAACCCGGCCTGGCTATCGGAACGCTACGGTGCCGAAGCCGATGTGGACCACGGGGCCAATGTGCTGCGCGACTACGGTGTCGGAGCCCAAATCCTCATCGATTTGGGAGTCCGGGACATGGTTCTGCTCAGCAATTCCGCGACAGTCCTGCCCGGGTCAGCGGGCTACGGCCTCAAGATCGTTGGGCGCCAGCCCTTCGTATAAGAAGGGCGCGGCTCAGCTCACCCTGACCATGCGCTTGCCGCGGTTCTCTCCCGCCAGCAAGCCGATCAGCCCGGCGGGCGTATTCTCCAAGCCCTCGATCACATCCTCCTGCACCTTGAGCCGCCCATCAGCGACCCAGGCCTGGAGGTCGGCCAGGGCTTTGGCATCCTTGTCGCGGAAGTCTGAGACGATGAAGCCGGTCACCGCCAACCGCTTGGTGACGATCAGACCGGGAATGCCGCGCGGGCCATGTTGCGGGGCCGCCCCGTCATATTGCGAGACCGCGCCACAGCAGGCGATCCGCCCGTGATTGTTCATGTTGAACAGACAAGCCTCGAAGATGTCGCCGCCGGTATTGTCGAAATAGACGTCGATCCCGTCCGGACAGGCCTCGCGCAGGGCCCGGCGAATGCCGCCGGCCTTATAGTCCACCGCCCCGTCGAAGCCGAGCTCGTTGACCAGCCACGCACATTTCTCCGCGCCGCCCGCCACGCCGATAACCTTGCAGCCCAAGATCTTGGCGATCTGACCGACCAACGATCCCACCGATCCCGCCGCCGCCGACACCACCACCGTCTCGCCCGCCTTGGGGCGACCGCATTCGATCAGACCGTGATAGGCGGTCAGGCCAGCCACGCCGTAGACGCTGAGCAGATGGGTGAGCGGCTTCAAATCCGCCAGCTTGGCCAACCGCTTGGTGACGATCAGACCGGGAATGCCGCGCGGGCCATGTTGCGGGGCCGCCCCGTCATATTGCGAGACTGCGCCACAGCAGGCGATCCGCCCGTGATTGTTCATGTTGAACAGACAAGCCTCGAAAATGTCGCCACCGGTATTGTCGAAATAGACGTCGATCCCGTCGCGGCAGGCCTCGCGCAGAGCCCTGCGAATGCCGCCGGCCTTATAGTCCACCGCCCCGTCGAAGCCGAGTTCGTCGACCAGCCACGCACATTTCTCCGCGCCGCCCGCCACGCCGATAACCTTGCAGCCCAAGATCTTGGCGATCTGACCGACCAACGATCCCACCGATCCCGCCGCCGCCGACACCACCACCGTCTCGCCCGCCTTGGGCCGCCCGCACTCGATGAGGCCGTGATAGGCGGTCAGCCCCGCCACACCATAGACGCTGAGCAGGTGCGTGAGCGGTTTCAGGTCGGGCAGCTTTGAAAGCCGCTTGCCAGGCACGACCGCGTAGTCCTGCCAACCGAAATCGGTGAACACCAGATCTCCCGCAGCCAGCCCAGCAGCATTTGACGTCACCACTTCGGCCAAGGCACCGCCAGCCATCACATCCCCCGCCGCCAGAGCCGCGCGGTAGGTCGCCCCCTGCATCCAGGCGCGGTTAGCAGCGTCGAGCGAGATATACCGAGACTTAAGCAAGACCTCGCCCTCGCCCGCACGCGGGACCGGCGTTTCGATCATCTCAAAATGCTGAGGGCCAAGCTGGCCGGTGGGCAGTTCGCGTAACACGATCTGGCGGTTGGACATGGCGGGTCTCCCTGATTTTGCCCCACCATGCGACGAATAGTCGGGCCACACCAGATCAGCCGTTTTCTTGTTCGCCAAAACCGCCTATAGAGCGCGAGCTCTACGCACCGCCCGGCCGCAAGGTCGGGCGCCGTCATTTTGGGAACGTGGTTATGACTGACATTCTGATGCCGAAGGCGACCGCCGTGTGGTTGGTCGACAACTCCTCTCTGACCTTCGATCAGATTGCCGATTTCTGCGGTCTGCACCCCCTGGAAGTCAAAGGCATCGCCGACGGTGAAGTGGCGCGCGACATCCGCGGGGCCGATCCCATTGCCAATGGCCAGCTCAATCGTGAAGAGCTCGATGCCGCCCAGGCCAGCGCCAAATACATGATGAAGGCCCAGAAAAGCCGTCATGCCGAACTGCTGAAGCCCATGAAGAAGGCTCCACGCTACACACCGGTGTCACGCCGCCAGGATCGTCCGGACGCCATCGCCTGGTTCCTACGCAATCACCCGGAGGTCACCGACGCCCAGCTGTCGCGTCTGCTGGGCACCACCAAGGCAACCATCGATCAGGTGCGCAACCGTACGCACTGGAACTCAGCCAATATCAAGCCGGTCGACCCGGTGACGCTTGGCCTGTCAACCCAGATGGAACTGGACGCCCTGGTGCGTAAGGCCGCCGACAAGCGCGCCAAGGATGATGCCAAGCGCGGCATCGTCGCGCCGGACGGTCCGACCCTGGAGTCAGCCGCCGACACCGGCGCGACGGGAGCGCACAACGAACCGGAATTGGCAGGACAAGGCGACGAGGACTAGGCGGCCCCCACGCGGGGGGCTGCAAACCCCCTCCGCGTCATGGAACCCCAACCCTTTGCTCCGGAGAGATACTGGTAGACGCCCTGGATACGCCAGAGCGTGCAGAGCTGCCGGTAGCCGAAGTTTTCCAACACCGCGACCGCGACCAGCAGCAACAGGTCCCGGGTTCGCTCGACCCGTCGTAATTGGCCTTCCTCCAGAACCAGACTACCGAGGCTGACAGCAACGCCGAAGCCGATGCTGACCGCAATGAAGCTGGTGAAGAAGGACCAAGACAGTAGTCCCGTCATCGCCAAGATCGGCAACAGGGTGTAGCCAAGGAACTGGGCAACCGGGTCCAGCACGTCGGACAATAGGACCTGCCCCATACCCAACCAACCGATGCGGCCATAACGCGGATCGATCAGCATGTCGGCGTGCTTGAAGAAGGTCTCCAACGCCCCGCGCTGCCAACGCTGGCGCTGCCGACCCAGGTCTCCCAGGATCTCCGGGCACTCCGTCCAGCAGACCGGTTCGGGAATAAACACAATCCGGTAGTCGCGCTTGCGCTCACGAAACCAGCGATGGAGCTTGATCACCAGCTCCATATCCTCTCCGACCGTATTGCGGCTGAAGCCATGGACGCGGATCAAGGCCTGCCGGTCGAAGAGGCCGAACGCGCCCGAAATCAAGGTCAAGGTTCCGATCTGGCTCCAGGCCAGCCGCGCCAACAGGAACACCCGCAAGTATTCGATGGTTTGAACCAAGGCCCAGGGGTTCTTGGGCAAGCCCACATGCATCAACCGTCCATGGTCGATCTTGCAACCATTGGCGATTCGGATCGCGCCCCCCACGGCGATGGTTCGCTCAGGATCGTCAATGAACGGCTGCACCGCGCGCAGTAAGGCGTCGGGCTCAAGCAGTGAATCCGCATCAATGGCGCAGACCAAGGGTGAGCGGGCAACATTGATCGCGGCGTTCAAGGCATCGGCCTTGCCCCCATTCACCTTGTCCAGCACCAGCAGACGCGGCTGGTGGACGGTCGCGTAGAAGCCCCGGATTTCCGCACTCGGCGTCGCTGGATTGACGGTCCGCTCAACCGGCCTCAGATCGAATGCCTCGATCAGGGTCGCCAGCGTGCGGTCCTTGGACCCGTCATTGACGACGACGACCTCAAACTCCGGATAGTGGAGATTCAGGAGCGAGCGAACGCTCTCAACAATGGTCATTTCCTCGTTATAGGCCGGTGCCATCAGGGTAATGGGAGGGGCCCCTTCACTCAGTCTTCGCCAGAGCTGGCTGGTGACCCGCACAGGCGGTCTGATCCTCGACGCCACGGCTGCGACCACCAGCTGGAGCAGCTCCACCAGCTTCTGGCTGGTCCCCACCACAATTACGACGGCGGAGAGCGCAACAGATACCCACGAGATGACCGAACCAAAGGTCATACCGTCTCCAGCACTAGATCAGCATGATCGGTGGCCCGGCGAAGCGGCTCACTCGCCCCAAACCCCTTGAGGGCATCGGCGGCCTGGAGCCGCACACTCCAGATCGGGTCTCGAAGCCGGGTCTCCAGTCGCGGCACAAGGTCCTCAAAACTCGCCAGCCCAACGGCCTTGGCGGCAGCAGCTCGGACACACCAGTGGGTGTCGATAAGGGCGCGTTCTATTGCATCGTGGCCATCGGGGTGCATGAGATGGCCCAACGCCATAATCGCCGACGCCCGCAAGATCGGATCGCGATTGAGTTGGAACTTGATGAGGATCGGGATCGAAGGATAGTCGCCCGCGAGGCCAAGCGAGTCTAATATCGTGGCGCGGTCGTTAGTGGAAAACGCCGTCGTCTCCACCGCCGCTCGAGCCGCAGCGGGGTCGGCCAGAACGGCCTGGCGCAGCAAGCCGGTGCGCGTGCCGACCGCGGAGCGAGCCGACAGGCCTTCAATCTCCCTAAGGCTGAGGGGCGTGCCGATGGTGGCT
Source organism: Alphaproteobacteria bacterium (assembly GCA_031367205.1). Lineage (GTDB taxonomy): Bacteria > Pseudomonadota > Alphaproteobacteria > Caulobacterales > Caulobacteraceae > Phenylobacterium. The sequence continues at coordinate 32,105 of JANLPK010000151.1, read as the reverse complement.
AGACCGGTGGCGGCGGTCAGTCGGACAATTTCTGAGGGATCATTCAAGAACTCCCTGAGAATCGGCCCGACAAGCTCAGCTGGAAACACCGCAAGGGCTTCCAAACAGAGTCTGCGATCGCCACCGCCGCGTCGAGCCCCTTTTGTCAACGCCCGGAGGGCTCCCGCCGCCTCCAACACGATCAACATTGTCTCGCGGTTATCTCCGCGTACGAGCGCCGCGTAATCCAACAGCACCTCAGCAATTAATTTGGGATGGCGCATGAGCGGTGCCAATTGACCCGTCGGACCACCATGATCAGACATTGCCGCCAGCAAGGTCCTTCGCACCCGGCCCAGAGCCAATTGTCGTCGGGTCGTTAGAGGGGCGTGCACACTGCGGGCTATGATCAGCACCAGCATCATCGCGGCTGAAGTCGCAATCAGCCAACCAGCAAGCGCTATCAAAGCCGCTTCAGGTGTCAGAATCGCCTCGCGAAACTCAAGCCGTATTCGCTTCGGTCAAAGGTCCGGCGACGCTCTTGGACCCCAAAAAACCGCAAGGTCAGCTCGTCTCCGACATCCAGGGTGAGTGTTTCCGAGACCGCCTGGGCCTTTTGGGTCCGTCCGGCCTCGGACTCCGGCGCATCCACATAAGCCAGTTTCAACCCGAGCCCCCGGGCCAAAGGTGTCGCAGCGCTGATCGCATAGCCTGATGTCTGACGGCCGGCTTCGTCCCAGGTTTCGATAACCTTTAGCGATCCCACCGCATGGGACGGTGTTTCAAGGGTCAAGTAGGGCTGAACCGACTGAACCGAACCCTGGCGGTAGTGGGCATTCGAGCTATCCAAGCCTGCACCCAGTGCCCAACCCTTCGGCGAAACAGCCAAGCGCGGCGCGTCGTACCCCAGTTGCAGGGCCGAGCGTGAGCGAAACACCGCGTTGGGAGACCTCGAGACCGCAGCGGTCACTGTGGCGGCCTTGGGAAGACTCTTGGCGACCTGAAGGCGGAGCAGTTCGTCAGAAAGACCGAAGCGGGTAGAGCGTTCAAAGCCCGTCGATAACCAGAGACTCTGGGTAGGGCGGTAGGTCAGGACGAGGGCCTGCTCGCGCCAGGGTTTGAGGCCATTCGACAGCTTGCTGGTCGACGCCGCAGCATCGACCCTCCAGACGGCATAGGGGGCAGCGGCTTGCGCTGAGCCAACGGAGGCCAATCCGAACACCATGACAAACGCGCGGAGCCACATCAGGCGATCTTCCGTTGGAGCGGTGCCAATCGACCCAGCCTTGCAATCAGTTCTTCGGGATTGAAGGGCTTGGGCATGTAGTCTGCCGCACCCAGGTTTAGCGCCGTGACGATGTCGCTGTCGCGACGCAGAGCCGTCAGCATCATCACCGGGATATGCTCAAGTCGCGGATCCGATTTCAGACGTCGCAGGACCTCGAAACCGTCCATGATCGGCATCATGGCGTCGAGCACCAGGGCCTGGGGCGAAAGACGCTCAATGTGCTCAAGCACGGCGCCACCGTCACCCAGCGTCACCACATCGTAGCCGGCGGACACGAGTTTGTGCTCCACCACGGCTTGAAGGAGTTCGTCGTCGTCGGCGACTAGGATTAGGGGGCGAGCGTGCATGTGGGGTTTGGTCGAGGCTCAGTGAAGCTCAACCATCCCACCGCGATCATAAATGGGTGGTGAATCAACGGCATCTAGGGTGCCCATATTGTGCTTTCGGCTCAAGCGGGCTTAAGGCCGGTTGTATGTTTGTTGAAGGTTCTATGGTGTTCGATGTCGCATGAGTGCAGCCATCACCATTCTCTTTGTCGATGATGACGTCATGTTTCAGGACCTCGTCCGATACTCGCTGGCCCGGGACTCAAGGTTCCTGATGGAATGCGTCTTGAGTGGATCGGAGGCATTGGAGCGGCTCAGTCATCCCGGCATCGACGTCATCCTTTCAGATGTGATGATGCCGCAGATGAGCGGGCCAGACCTGTTGGCGGCCGTGCGCCGGCAGCCGGGGACAAAAGAACTTCCCTTCATATTCATGACTGCCGCGGCGATGTCCCTCAAGCGCGAAGATCTGACGGAGCTAGGTCTGCTGGGCGTCATATCAAAGCCCTTCGATCCGACAGACTTGGCGGGACAGATTAGCCGAATGATCGGCCTCGACGCAGATGTCTGAGGGATTTGAGGCAATCGCACGACGCTTTCGAGATCGGTGCGCCAACGACTTGGTCACGGTTGAGACCGCACTTAGCCAAAGCCCAAATCCTGGCTCTGATGACCTGCGCACCGTGGTCCATCGACTGGCTGGGCTCGCCGCGACGTTCGGCTTTGCCGAGCTGGGCCGGCTTTCGCGCGAAATCGACCTTGAGCTCGTCGAGGGTCGGCAACCGTCGCAACGTCAATTGCAGGCCCTGGCCGCCGCCATGGCCGAGGTGGCCAAGCCTAGTTAGGACGGGCGCGGAGGGTTTCCATTTCTTCCTTAAGTCGGAGTTTGCGCCGCTTTAGGTCTTGAAGCTTGCCGGCATCGACTGCCGGGCGGGACATCTCGTCGTGGATGGCTTTGTCGAGGTTTTGGTGACGGGATCCGAGTTCGCGGATGCGAGCTTCAATGGCCATAATGGAGCGGCTCCTTCCAGGCTACGAATGGCCTATAGAACACCGGCTGGTTTGATCTGTCAGATCACATATGCTTGCACAGCAAATTTCAGTGCCGATGTGAATGGTTTTGGGGCAGGGAGCCGACCAGAATGACCAAGGCTGAGCCGTCACGTTTGGTGGTGGGTATTTCCGGGGCCAGCGGCGTTGCCTACGGACTGAGGGTTCTGGCGGCTTGCAAAGAGCTTGAGGTAGAGACCCACCTGATCCTCTCGCGCGCTGCGGCTCTGACGATCGCGCAGGAGACTGAGCTTTCCGTCTCCGACGTCCAGTCCCTGGCCGATGTGGCCTACAAACCCGGAGATGTGGGGGCCGCGGTGGCGTCCGGGTCATTCCCGACTTTGGGCATGATCATTGCGCCCTGCTCGGTTCGCACCATGAGTGAAATCGCTTCGGGTGTGACGTCATCGCTGCTGACGAGGGCCGCAGATGTGACCCTAAAGGAGCGGAGAAGTCTTGTGTTGATGGTGCGAGAAACACCGCTGCACCTAGGGCATTTGCGGACCATGGTTCGTCTGGCCGAGATGGGCGCAATCATCGCGCCGCCATTGCCGGCCTTTTACGCCAAACCGAATTCGCTTGAGGAGATGGTGGATCAATCGGTGGGGCGCGCCCTCGATTTGTTTGGTCTCTCATGGAAATCGGTGAAGCGTTGGGGTCAAGATATTGGTCCGTCAGCTGCGGAGACCTAAAGTGTCGCTCTGGGACTGGACGCTGAGCGCCTATGATAAATCCGGTGTGCCGCAGGCGTGCCTCAGGTTGCAAGACGAGCACGGCCAGAACACCTCATTCCTATTGTGGGCCGTGTGGGCCGGGGGTGCTGATCCAGCGTCTCTGACTCTCGGTGCCGAGATTTCGCGCGACTGGGAGACCAGAGTTCTGGGGCCGGTCCGTGAGGTTCGTCGGCTGTTGAAGGCGAACATCCCACACATCGAGGATGCCGACCGCGAGGGACTGAGAACCGACATCAAAACCGCAGAGTTGCGGGCTGAACGACTGTTGATGGAATCCCTGGAGAAACTATACGGCAGGGGAGGTTCGCTACAAACCTTGGCGGCGTTGCAGGTCGCCGTTCTGACCTGGGGTCGGGCCGCATCCGATAGCGCCGTCGCCGCCTTGGCCCAGGCTATCGACTGAACGTCTTTACGGCGTCATCGGCAGTGCGCATCATGGGCCAAGATCAGTGCGAGGCGTGCGTATGAATGACGATGACGACTTTGAAACTCTTGAGACCACCGCAGAAAAGGCTCGGCTGGTCGTCATTCTTCAGGAACATGCCGATCTTGACGCTGCTGTCCAAGCGCTGGCCATGGCCCCTGTGCCCGACATGATGGTCATTGGTCGACTGAAACGAAAGAAACTGATCCTAAAAGACGAAATCGAGCGACTGAAGGATCAACTAACTCCCGACATAATTGCCTAGACCGCTTCGCGTCTGGCCCGCTTGCTCGCGTACATTGCCGCATCGGCTTCGGCGACCAGGGCTTCCGGCTCGGTGTCTGCGGTGATTTCCCGAACGCCGAAGGAGATGTGCAAGGGCGCGGACCAATCCCCAAACCGAATAGGACTATCCTCAATCGCCTTGGCGAGCGTCGCGGCTTTGGTCTGAGCGGTGGCGGCATCGGCTTGAACCAGGATGACCGCAAATTCATCACCGCCCATGCGCCCGACAATATCGCTGTCGCGGATACTGCCGACTAGACGTTGGGCCACGGCCTGAAGCGCCGCATCGCCCGCCGCATGCCCGAACCGATCATTGACCCGCTTAAAGCCATCCAGATCGAAATAGACCAAACTGGCCGGCGAATCGTAGCGCTGCGTAAATGCCCGGATGCGGCCCAGCTCACGCACAAAGGCGCGCCGGTTGAGCACCGGGGTCAGAGGGTCGCGATCGGCTAGGTCTTCGGCTTCCGTCAACTTCACCTTTAACCGGGCCACTTCGCCTCGAAGGTCGTCAATTTCGGTGAGCAAGGTTTTGACGGCACCTTGAACTGCCGGTGTCAGATCGGCCTCCGAGAGGCCCAAAAACGCAGTCTTGTCGGTCGGCGAGGTGGCGGTCGCCGTCGCATAAGCCCCGGCTTGGGCCAAGGCGCGTTTTCGGATCGCCGAGAACGGTTCGTAGTGCGCGCCGGAAACCTTCATGGGCCCCACCCAGAATCAGCGAAATTATCGCCAGTCGCCGAATCTTAACCTCCTTAGTTGCTCACGCAAAGGCGGTGCCTATACTCCACGCCTTTCCAGACGGGACACTTGCCAATGAACGCACCCTGCGCACCTGTCGCGATCATCATGGGCAGCCGCTCTGACTGGCCCACCATGAAGGGAGCGGCCGACAGCCTAACGGCCCTGGGCGTCGCCTGGGAAGCCAAGGTGGTCTCTGCCCATCGCACCCCGGATCGGATGTACGCCTTCGCCAAGGGCGCGAAGGCGGCGGGAGTCAAGGTCATCATCGCAGGTGCCGGTGGCGCGGCTCATTTGCCCGGCATGACCGCCTCCATGACCGACCTACCTGTGCTGGGCGTGCCGGTGGAGTCCAAGGCGCTGAAGGGGATGGACAGTCTGTTGTCCATTGTTCAGATGCCGGCGGGCATACCGGTCGGAACCCTGGCCATCGGCGAAGCCGGAGCCAAGAATGCCGGATTGCTGGCAGCGCGAATTCTAGCTCTGACCGACCCTGAACTGTCAAAACGCCTGACTGAACACAGCCAAAATCTCACCGCCGGTGTGGCGGAGACGGTTGAAGACGCCTAAGTCAGCCTATGTTTCCACTCGCTCCCGGATCCACCATTGGTATCATCGGCGGTGGCCAGCTTGGCCGCATGCTGGCTCAGGCCGCTGGTCAGCTGGGCTTTGATGTCGCCATCCTGGAGCCGCAGGCCGATTGTCCGGCAGGGCGCGTGGCCGCGCACACCATCCTCGCTGACTATGATGACCCCGCTGGGCTCGAAGCCTTGGCCAAGGTCGCCGACGTCATTACCTTTGAGTTCGAAAATGTCCCGGCCAGGGCCCTGGAACGGCTGCAGTCTCTTGGCGCTGAGGTCGCGCCCGGCGCTATGGCGCTCAGCGTCGCCCAAGATCGCGTGGCGGAGAAAACCTTTCTGAACGCTGCAGGGGTTCGAACCGTCGCCTTCGCACCTGCTGATACGCCTGAACAGGCGCTCGAGGCGCTGAGCGCGCTGGGCGTACCGGCCCTCATGAAGACCCGCCGCGACGGCTATGACGGCAAGGGGCAGAGCTGGGTCGAGCATCCTGCCGATGCCGGCAATACGTTCAAAGATCTGGGCGGCAAGCCGGTGATCATCGAGGCCCCCGCAGATTTCGTGCGCGAGCTGTCCATCATCGCCGCGCGAGGTCGAGACGGCGGGATTGCCGTGTATCCCCTGGCCGAAAATCACCACGAGAACGGTGTCCTGCGCCGCAGCGTGGCACCTGCCGAAGCCTCCCAAGCGATCGCGGCTCAGGCGGAACGTATCGCGGCGCAAGTCTTGGCCGGGCTTGACTATGTGGGCGTTGTCGGCATCGAGCTATTTGAGCTCCCCGATGGTCGCTTGCTAGTTAATGAGATCGCACCCCGCGTCCACAATACCGGCCATTGGACCATGGACGGCTGCGAAGTGGATCAGTTCGAGCAGCATATTCGCGCGGTCGCGGGTTGGCCGCTTGGTCCGACCCACGCCTTGGTTCATGTGGAGATGCTGAACCTACTTGGCGACGAGGCCAATTCCTGGGCCAAGCTCGCCGCTGAGCCTGAAGCCCGCCTGCATCTCTATGGCAAACGTGAAGCCAAGCCCGGTCGCAAGATGGGCCACGTCAACCGCTTGCGACCGCTGGATACGACCTAGCCTTCCGCCGGGATCGCACCCAGGGCCTCTTCCATCTCCAGGAAGCTGGGCTGCGCGCCTGATGGAATATGACCACGGCCGATTTCGACCGAAATCTGCGCCGCATTACCGTGTAGGTGGGCCACCAGCACCGCCTGAATGATCTTGTAGAAAGCCCCGTCCTCATCGACCACCTGGGTCAAGCGGGTGGCGAAGGGGCCCACCAGACCATAGGCCAAGAACACGCCCAAGAAGGTGCCGACCAGAGCGCCACCGATCATCTCGCCCAGAACTTCAGGCGGCTCGGTAATGGCACCCATGGTCTTGATAACACCCAACACGGCCGCCACGATCCCAAGGGCCGGGAGGGCGTCGGCCAAGCTCTGGATGGCATGGGCGGGGGCTAGGCCCTCGTGATGGTGCTTCTCCAGCTGCTTTTCCATGGCGTCCTCGACCTGATGGGGGTCCTCGAGGTTCATGGTCATCATTCGCAGGGTGTCGCAGATGAAATCGACGGCGAAGTGATCCTTCAGGATCTTGGGAAACCGCGAGAAGATCGAAGATTCATTGGGGTTTTCGATGTGACTTTCCAAGGCGATCACGCCTTTGGATTTCATCGTCTTGGTCAGCAGGAACAGCAGCGACAGCAGATCGCGATAATCAGACGCCTTCCATTTTGGCCCGGCGAAAACCTTGGCCATGCCGCCACCGCAACCCTTGATCACGGTAATGGAGTTGCTGATCAAGAAGCTGGCCACGCCTGCGCCGCAGATGGCCATCAATTCGTGCGGGGCGGCCTCAATAATGACACCCATATTGCCGCCCGACATGATGTAGCTGCCGAACACCAAGCCAAACAGCAGGACAACGCCGATAATCTGAAACATATTGCCGCGCGGCCCCGATGGAATCTCAATTGAGCATCGGCGTTAATGCTTAATGGCAGGTAAGCATTAGGGGGTTTCCGCAAGGTCTCTGCGCGGCTAACACCGCTTGATGTCCATGACCGCACCCGAACCCAAGGGTCTGCCCAAACCGACCTTCGCCATCATCTTTGGCGTCTCGCTGGCAACCGCCATGGGCAATACCGGTATGATCTCGGTCTTACCGGCCATTGGGCGCTCCATCGGTATCGCCGATCCCATGGTGGCGGCGGTGTTCTCGCTCTCGGCCCTCATGTGGGCCTTCTCATCGCCGTTCTGGGCTAGGGCGTCAGACCGCTACGGTCGAAAGCCCCTGATGTTGGTAGGGTTGGCGGGCTTCATGGTGTCCATGTCCCTCTGTGCTTTGGTGGTCGGCGCGGGTCTGCGCCACATGGCCACGCCGATTACCATCTTCGTCTTATTCCTGTTGGCCCGGGCGCTATTTGGCTTGTTCGGGGCGGCTTCAAACCCGGCGACCCAGGCCTATCTGGCCGAGCACACCCCCATCGAGCAACGCACCCAGTCCATGTCGAGCCTAGCGGGGGCCTTTGGCCTGGGCACGGTGATCGGCCCGTTCATCGCGCCACTCTTCGTTCTGCCCGGGGTCGGCCTAGCCGGGCCTATGCTCGGCTTTTCACTCATCGCCGGGATTATGTTGGTGGTGGTCTGGCGAAAGCTCCCGGAGAGTGAATATCGGCCCAAATGGACCCCGCCCGTTAAACGCACCGATGGCGTCAAGGAAAGGCCCATGTGGCGCGATCCTCGCATCACCCCATTCCTAATCTACGGGTTCATCGTCGCCGTCAGCCAGACCGCCCAGGGCCAGACCCTGGGGTTCCTGATCATCGACAAGCTGAAGATGTCGCCAGCCCAGGCCCAAGGCTTTATCGCCGTGGCGATGATGTTCGGCGCGGTGGCCGGCCTGCTCGCCCAATGGGGCATTATCCGCATGTTCGAAATGACCCCGCGCCAGTTGATGCGCTGGGGTGTGGCGATCGCTGCCGCAGGGAACTTGCTGGTCGCATTCTCACCCGACTATTGGACCGTGGTCGTGGGCTATGCGATTTCGAGTCTGGGCTTTGGCTTGGCAAGGCCCGGCTTTACGGCGGGATCGTCCCTGGCGGTGGGACTGGGCGAGCAGGCCCGCGCGGCGGGTGCCATTGCAGCAGTCAACGGGGTCAATGTGGTCTTAGCCCCGGCCTTTGTCTGGCTCTATGAGCGGGTTGCTCCGGCCCCGTTCCTGATCAATGTGACGCTGTTGCTGGCCATGTTGCTTTACGCCTTCCGCAATCCACAACTGGCCAGCTCAGATCCCAGGGTGGCGACCAAGGAGGATTCGGCCCTCTCGACCATTGAGCGCAACGACGAGGGCTAACTCGTGGGAACCTCGGCTCTGAGCAAGCCGACCATCGCCGTGGACAGATAACCGTCAGCCACCAGCCCCCGCGCCTTCTGCCAGCTCCGCAGAGCCGCGCGGGTATTGATGCCCACCACGCCGTCCGGCTGGCCCACATCAAAGCCTAGGGAGTTCAGCGCCTTCTGAGCCGTGATCCGGTCGGCCAGCGACAAGGGTGTTTCCACCGGCCACGGCTTGACGAGAAGCCCCCCTCCGGCGAACCGATCGGCCAGTAGACCCACCGCCAGGGCATAGGTGGTGGCGTTGTTATACTTGCGGATCACAAAGTGGTTCGGGCTGAGCAGGAAGGCCGGACCTCCGGCACCAGTGGGCGTGATCAACATCGACTTGGCGTCGGCATCCACGGGACGCCAGGAGCCGCCGTCCGCCGGGCGAACGCCTAGGTCGGCCCACCACACCGGAACCTCGCGAGGGCCTTCCGTGACGCTATAATCGAATCCATTGGGCAGGCTGACTTCGCGGGCCCAACCCTGACCGCGCACCCAGCCGCCCTTGGCCAACAGATTTGCCGCTGAGGCTAAGGCATCAGCGCTAGAGCCCCAGACATCGCGCTTGCCGTCGCCATCGCCATCCACGGCGGTGGAGAGAAAGCTGGTGGGAATGAACTGGGTCTGGCCCATGGCCCCGGCCCAGGACCCGATCAGTCGAGATCTAGGAAACTCACCCGTCTTGATGATGGTCAGCGCCGCAATCAGCTGGTCTTCGGCAAACTGTCGCCGCCGACCCTGGGCCGCCAACGACGCCATCGACCGGATCACATCGAAATTGCCAAGGATCGAGCCGAACCCCGTCTCCATGGCCCATATGCCCAGCAAAACCTCGGGCGCAACGCCATAGGTGGAACGGATGGGCTCTAGGAACCGGTCCAGCTCCGCGCGTTTGCGACGCCCGATGGCGACCCGAGCCTCGCTGACCACGCCCTTGATATAGTCGCCGAAGGGCTTGGCGAATTCCGGCTGGCGGGTGTCTAGGCCGGTGACGCGAGGATCAGGTGTCAGGCCAGCCAGCTCGCGATCCAATAGGGCGCTCGGCAAGCCCGCTTGGAGCGCCCGGTCATAGAAGCCGGAGAGCCAGACATCGAAACTGGCATCGCCTGAGGGGGCGAGCGGTGGCAAAGCCGCAGGATTGGCTGCAGGTCCGCCCAGCAAGGTGGTGGTTGTCGGTTTGGCGGCAGGATCAGCGCATCCGGCCAAGAGGAGAGTGAGGAGGGTGCGACGGTCCATGGGGTGATCTTAGCTGGGGTTCGGTTCAATCAAAAGCCTGTCAGCAGGACCAACCTCTTGCTATGGTGGTAGGTATGACAGACGCACCGGCCAAACCTCGCCATTCAGTTCATCAAACGCAATGGGCTGCGCAATTCGCCGTCGCCAGTGAGCTTTGCAAGAACGGCTATGAAGTTGCTTTGACGATGGGCAATCATCCGAGCGTTGACCTTATGGTTATAGGTCCGCACGGCTCTCGCTTCGGTATCGATGTAAAAGGGCTCTACAAGAAAAACTGGTGGACGGTGTCTCCAAAGGCACTAAAGGAACAGCTCTACTACGTCTTCGCCTTTGTCCCGCAGGGCAACTCGAACCAGTTTTTCATTCTCTCACAGGACGAGGTGAACGCCTCGATTGTAGAAGAATCGTCTGCCGCACGCGGGAGAGCGGAAGCCAAGGGGGCCGTGAGCAAGTTCGATCAGTTCCCGGGAATAAGCTGGAAGGCCGCTGAGGCCCATTATGACAAATGGTGCAAGTTGCCCGACTGGCCCAGCCGCTAATTTCATTGCGACCCGCTACCAGCCCTCGCGCACATTGACTCCCAAACCCGATCCCCCTATACGCGCCCGTTCTTGTAGATAACCCCGGACGCAGACGTCCCGCGCCCAAAGAAGATACGGTCATGAAAGTCAGAAGCTCGCTCAAGTCGCTCAAGACCCGCCACCGCGACTGCAAGCTCGTGCGCCGTAAGGGTGTGGTCTATATCATCAACAAGACCAACCCGCGCTTCAAAGCCAAGCAGGGCTAATCCGCGCGGCACCCCGTGTGGTGCTTCCACCTAGACGCGTCCCCTAATCACTCCCAGACCGGCTTAGTTCCGCTGGGTTTCGTCGCGTGCCTTCAAGGCCCCGTGACAGGCCGTCTCTGCCTCGCTAGGGTCCGCGCCTTTCCGCCACCCCAAAATTGTGAGAGCTTCTCCCCATGGCTGACGACGCCGCCCACTCCGATATCTTAAACCAGGCGGCCCAGGGCCAACTGAAGAGCATTATCGAGCGCATTGAACGCCTGGAGCAGGAAAAGTCTGAGATCGCTGAGCAGATCAAGGAAGTGTTCGCCGAGGCCAAAGGCAACGGGTTTGACGTGAAGATCCTGCGCAAGGTGGTCCGCATCCGCAAACAGGACCGGGCCAAGCGGTTGGAGGAAGAGGCGATCCTCGATCTCTATCTCGCCGCCATGGGAGAGATTTGAAGTCTCGCCCTCCAGACCAGAGAGAGGCGGCCAAGCGCGCCGCCCTCAATGCCCTGAAGCGCGCCCGCCGTCAGGCTGACCGCACCGGGGTTGAACTATCGGAATGGGAAGGCGAGTTCCTCGACTCAGTCACTGAGCGGGTGAAGACCTATGGCCGTGCCTTTGCCGACCCTGAAAAGGGCGGGCCCGGCGCACCGTTCTCGATGCTGCAGGCCGTGAAACTTAAAGAGATCACCGCCAAGGCCAAGGGCGAGAAGAAGGAATTCAAACGAAAACCCTTCCGCCGCAAGAACCGGAGCGAGGGTTAGGCCGCCTTCGCCGCCTTGATCGCCGCCCGCGCGCCGCGACGAATCAGAGCCTTGATGCGTTCATCACGCGACTTGGGTCGCAAGATCATCAGTTTCATCGTTTGCCCCTTTCACCAGATCTTCCAGGCCCTGTTCGCGGACCTTGCGATAGAGGGTGGAGCGGCCGATGCCGAGGCGCCGGGCGACTTCACTCATGTGGCCGGCATAGACCTCGATCGCCAACTGGATCAGATCGCGCTCGATCTCTTCGAGGGTGCGCAGGTGACCGCGACCGTCTAGGATGCGAACCGGCGCGTCCTTGGGCATCTCTGCCATCAGCTCAGCCGCCGAGGGCAGCATGGCGAAGTTGGGTGCCGTCAGCTCAGGCGGCGGGGCCTTGATCCCGGAGATGGCCGGGAAGTCGTAGGGCTGTAGGAACGGTGCGTCAGCCAACACGATGGCGCGGTAGACCGCGTTCTCCAGCTGGCGAACATTGCCTGGCCAATCGAAAGCGGTGAGGAATTCTACCGTTTCCGCCGAAGCGCCGGCGACATTCTTGCCCTCCTCCACATTGAAACGGCGGATGAAGTGCTCAACCAGGGCCGGAATGTCCTCGCGACGCTCGCGCAGGGATGGAGCCTCAATGGGGAAGACGTTGAGCCGATAGAACAGGTCTTCACGGAACAACCCGTCCTTCACCGCCTGGGCCGGATCACGATTGGTGGCCGAGACGATGCGCACATCGATCTTGAGCGAGCGTTTGGAGCCGACCGCGTCGACCTCGCCCTCCTGCAAGACGCGCAGCAGCTTGACCTGCATGTCGAGCGGAAGTTCGCCCACTTCATCTAGGAACAGCGTGCCGCCGTTGGCCTCCTGGAACTTGCCCAGGTGCTTGTCAGTGGCTCCGGTGAAGCTGCCCTTTTCGTGGCCGAACAGGATGGATTCGATCAGATTTGCGGGGATCGCCCCGCAATTGACCGCCACGAAGGGCTTACCGGACCGATCAGATGAGCCGTGGACCGCGCGAGCGATCACTTCCTTGCCGACCCCGCTCTCCCCGGTGATCAAGATGGGAATGGAGGATTTGGCCGCCCGCTCGCCCATCCGCTTGACCATCGTCATCGCCGGGCTGTCGCCCACCAGATCGGCAAAGGTGGTCTTGCCGTTGGCGTGTTTCTTTAGGCGCTCCACCTCGCCCTTCAGGTCGCCCATGGACAGCGCATTGCGGATCGAAGTGGTAATCCGCTCCGGCGAGGCCGGCTTGATAAAGAAATCGCAAGCTCCGGCCTGCATGGCCTGAACCACCGTGTCGATGCCGCCCGAAGCGGTCACGACGATCACCGGTTGGCCAAAGCTGCGCGCCCGGATTTCCTTGAGGGTATCCTGACCCGACAGGCCCGGCATCACCAGATCAAGCAGGATGAGGTCGCAGGCTCCGCCGGACGTTAGGCGCGCAATGGCCTGATCACCGTTCTCGGCATGGACGACGGCAAAGCCGTCGCGCTCCAGGACCGCCTGGATCAGGCGACGTTGTGTCGGGTCGTCATCGACGACAAGGACCGTTTTGGTCATATGAAAACACCCACCAAGAATTCGACCTTCATCTGCCGGGAAATCCCTGGGATGAGGTTCGTTATGTCTCGAGTTGATACAGGTCGCAGGTAAAGGGCGCGTTTCTGAGTCCTGAGCGGGGGGTTAACGCGCGCAGCTTGGGAGGGGTGTGTTTCAGGCCTGGGTTGCTTGCCTAACCGCCACTTGTGACGCTCTTCTGCTACCAACAGGAGGACACGCCAATGTTTGTTGGTCATTACGCCGCAGCTCTGGCCGCCAAGGGCGCTGAACCTCGCGCGCCACTCTGGACCTACGTGATCGCTGCTCAATTGGTCGATGTCGGGTGGAGCGGTCTGATCATGGCCGGTGTGGAGAAGGTGAGTTTCGATCCTCAACTGCCCGGCAGCGCCCTGGTGCTGGACTACATGCCCTTCACCCACAGCCTGCCTGGAGCTTTGATCTGGTCTGTGGCCGGAGCCTTGGCGGTGCGGTGGGCGTTGAAATTGCCCTGGGCGGCCGCCGTCATGGTTGGGCTGGTCGTCTTCTCCCATTGGCTGGGCGACCTTCTGGTCCATCGCCCCGACCTGGAGCTGTGGTTTGGCGGACAAAAGGTTGGTCTCGCCCTTTGGAATTATCCGCTGCCTGAGCAGGCGCTGGAGATGGGGTTGATGGCGCTTGGCGCTGCTTGGTGGGGGTGGCGACGCGGCAAGCAAGGGCAATCGATCTGGCCGGCACTGGCCTTTGTCTGCTTCCTGTTGGTCTTACAGATTGTCGGCATGGTCTTGCCGGCCAGCACGGACGGGTTCGGCTTCGCACGCACCGCCCTTTTGGCCTATCTTGCGGCGGGTGCTCTTGCAGCCCTCGTCGAGCGCGGACAAGCCAGGGCTACGTAAGGTCACGGCTTGCCCCGCCCCTATTGAAGCGCATACTGACACTAAGGCCGCATCGACGGTCACCGAGGGAGTGAACGATGAGAATGACCAAGCTCGCCATTGTTGTGGCGTTGAGCAGTCTGCTCGCAGCATGCGGCCAGATGACCGGTGGCAAAGCCGGCAATGTCGATGGCGCCCGGATCACCGCGGCCAACGGCAATGGCGACTGGCTCTCGGTCGGCCGGACCTATGACGAGCAACGCTTCAGCCCACTGACCAAGGTCGACACCAAGAGCATCGGCCAGCTGGGCCTAGCTTGGTATCATGAGTTCGACACCGACCGCGGCCAGGAGGCCACGCCGGTCATCGTTGACGGCGTCATGTACACCACCACCGCTTGGTCCAAGGTCTTCGCCTTCGACGCCAAGACCGGCGCCGAGAAATGGTCCTATGATCCTAAGGTGGATGGGTCCAAGGGCTATGATGCCTGCTGCGACGTGGTCAATCGCGGGGTCGCAGTGTGGAAGGGCAAGATCTATTTCGGCACACTAGACGGCCGCCTGATCGCGCTGGATGCCGCTACCGGCAAGCCGGTCTGGTCCACCCAGACCACCGACAATTCCCAGCCTTACACAATCACCGGCGCGCCTCGGATCATCAAGGACAAGGTGATGATCGGCAATGGCGGCGCGGAATACGGCGTGCGCGGCTATCTCTCGGCCTATGACGCGGCCACCGGCAAGATGGTCTGGCGGTTCTACACCACCCCCAACAAGGACGGGAAACCTGACGGGGCAGCCTCCGACAAGATCATGGCCGAGAAGGGCAACGCCACCTGGTTCGGCAACGGCTGGAAAGAAACCGGCGGCGGCGGCACGGTCTGGGACAGCATGGCCTATGACCCCGACCTGGACATTCTCTATGCCGGTGTCGGCAACGGCTCACCCTGGAACCGGATCATGCGGTCCGACGACAAGGGCGATAACATCTTCCTGTCGTCAGTCTTGGCGCTCAAGCCCGACACCGGTGAGTATGTTTGGCACTACCAGACCACGCCGGGCGAAAGCTGGGACTATACGGCCACGCAGCACATCATCCTGGCCGACCTGACCATCGATGGTGCACCGCGCAAGGTGCTGATGCAGGCCCCCAAGAACGGCTTCTTCTATGTTCTGGACCGCGCGACCGGCGCACTGATTTCAGCCAAAAACTTCGTGCCCGTCACCTGGGCCACCGGTATTGACCCCAAGACCGGCCGTCCGATCGAAAACCCCGCCGCGCGTTATCAGAAGGCACCAGCCCTGCAGTTCCCCGGCCCTCTCGGGGCCCACAACTGGCACCCCATGTCCTTCAACCCCAAGGAGGGTCTCGTCTATATTCCGGCCCAGCTGGACCCTTTCGCCTACACCAACCTGCCCGGATACAAGCATAAGCAAGGGGGTTGGAACCTGGGCCTCGACTTCCTGGCCAACGCCTTTCCGGACGATAAGGCTCAGCTCAAGGGATTGAAAGCCATGTTCCGTGGCCAGCTCATCGCCTGGGATCCGGTGACACAGAAGGCGCGCTGGACCGTCGAGCACCCCTATTTCTGGAACGCGGGCATTCTCTCCACGGCCGGCGGACTGGTCTTCCAGGGCGACGGCGAGGGCCAACTGGTGGCTTATGATGCCGCCAACGGCACCAAGCTTTGGAGCTACAAGACCGAAAACGGCATCGTTGCCGCGCCGTCGACCTATGAGATCGATGGTGAGCAGTATGTGGCGGTCATGGTCGGCTATGGCGGCGGGGCACCGACTTCGGCCTCCGCAGTGCTGCGCGACCGGCCAAGGCTTCCCGGTCGTCTGATGGTCTTCAAATTGGGCGGTAAGACTGAAGCCAAACCCTACGATATTCCGACAATTACCAATCTGGATCTGAAGGGTGTCACCTCGACCGGCGATGCCAAGCTGGGCTTCGCGCTCTTCCACAACAATTGCCAAGTCTGTCATGGCCCCAGCGTCTCGGGCAGCTTCCTTCCGGATCTGAAAAAATCCCAGATGCTGTTGACGGCTGACAACTGGAAATCCGTGGTCATCGATGGAGCCAAGAAAGCCAATGGTATGGCCAGCTTTGCCCGCTTCATGTCACCCAAGGACGCAGAAGACGTGCGCGCCTATGTGCTGAGCGAAGCGCGCAAGTCCCGGCAACCTTAGAGCCGCAGGCGCACTGAAGGGTTAGAGCCCCTTCAGTGCGTCTTCGAAGGCCTGAGCGATGCTGTCGGCCTGATCATGAGTCAGGACCAGCGGTGGCGAGATTCGAACCGTGTGATCGTGGGTGTCTTTGCAAAGGAAGCCCGACTTCATCAGCGTCTCACAAACCGGACGTGCGCCGCCGGCTTCGGGATAGAGCTCCACCGCCAGCATCAGGCCGCGACCCCGGACCTCTTTGATCAACGGGCTCCGGATGGCGGCCAGGGACGCCATCAGGCGCGCGCCGACCCGCTCCGAGTTTCCCACCATGTCTTCCTCGGTCAGCACCTTCAGCGCCATACGCGCCACCGCGCAGGCCAGAGGATTGCCGCCAAAGGTGGAACCGTGATCGCCGGGCTTCAGGACGCCCAGAACCTCAGAATTCGAGAGTACGGCTGAGACCGGGTAGAAGCCGCCCGCCAGCGCCTTGCCCACTAAGGTCAAATCCGCCTCGATGCTCTCGTGCTGCTCGGCTAACAGTTTGCCCGTGCGGCCAAGGCCAGTTTGGATTTCGTCCAGGATCAGCACCACATTGTGCTGCGTGCATAGCTCGCGGACCTTAGTGAAATAGCCGGTCGGCGGGATCACAACGCCGGCTTCGCCTTGGATAGGCTCAACGAGGAATCCCACGGTATTTGGGGTGATGGCGGCTTCGAGAGCCGCGGCATCTCCGAACGGGACGGTCTTGAAGCCCGGCGTGAACGGACCGAACCCGGCGCGAGTCTGATCATCCGATGAGAACCCGACAATGGCCAGGGTACGCCCGTGGAAGTTCTCTGAGCAGACGATGATCTCGGCTTGGCCGTCGGCAACGCCCTTGATCTCATATCCCCACTTTCGGACGGTCTTCAGAGCGCTTTCAACAGCCTCAGCGCCGGAATTCATCGGCAAGACCATGTGGGAATTGGTGAGATGACAAACCTCTTCCAGGAAGGCTGGAAGCTGGTCATTGCGGAACGCGCGCGAGGTGAGGGTAAGGCGACCAGCTTGCTGCGTCATGGCGGCTAGGATTTTGGGGTGACAGTGGCCTTGGTTGACGGCGGAATAGGCCGAGAGGCAATCCAGATAGCGCTTGCCGTCCACGTCCCAGACATAGACGCCTTCGCCGCGGGTCAAGACGACGTCCAAGGGCTTGTAATTGTGAGCGCCGTAGTGGGTTTCGCGGGCAATGAAGTCGGCGGCGGCGGGGCGGCGCTCAAGTGTGGTCGCGGTCATGAGTGTCTCCTTCAGGCTTGTAGCGCCAGGGCGGGTTGAGATTGCAGGTCCAGACGTAGGGTCATGCAGAAGGCCGCGCCGCCGGACAGGATAAAAGGGTCAAGATCGATCTCAACCAAGCTGTAGCCGCGCGCCTCCAGCCGCGACTTCAGATGGTTTGGCGCGCGCGCCATGATGATGGTTCGGTCGATATTGACGGCGTTGACGCAGAAGGCTGCTGCGTCTTCGTCCGTCGCGATAATGCGGTCGGCGGAGGCGACATGAACCTCGATGGCCGCGA
The DNA here is from genome assembly GCA_031367205.1 of Alphaproteobacteria bacterium. Taxonomy (GTDB): domain Bacteria; phylum Pseudomonadota; class Alphaproteobacteria; order Caulobacterales; family Caulobacteraceae; genus Phenylobacterium. The sequence continues at coordinate 14,418 of JANLPK010000151.1, read as the reverse complement.
GCGCTCGGGCCGTGAAGGCGGGGGGATAATAGAGCACCTCACCCCCGCTCAAGGGGCGGAAGCAGGTGTCGAGGTGATAAAACCGCGGCGACGCCAGTTCGAGAGCCACAACCGTCTTGGCAAAGGTCTTGGCGATCACGTCCCCGGCAGCCTGAACCGAGCGCTGACCATATCCGGTCCAGAACAGCTGGCGGGTTTCATCCCAAAGACCATCCCCTGCCCCCTCATGGGTCAGCCCGACCGGAAGCTCAACAATCTCGGAAATGACGCCTTGGTCTTTGAGTCTCTCGAAGGCAGCACGGAAGGGAGCCTCTTCGCCCTGCCGCTCGGGGCAACGGAAGCGGGCCAGCAAGGCCTTGCCGTCTAACACTACGGCGGCATTGGCCGGAAAGACCAGGTCCGGCAGGCCGGTCTGCGCAGGCATGACCGCGACTTGGCCGCCGGCATCCTCAATGGCTCGACGAAGATGATGCGATCCGGTCAGGGCCTGGGCCTTGTGGTGACCTGCCCAGGCGTCAGGTCGCATCCACGGATTGATCACATAGCTAACGTCAAACGCACTGGGGTCAGTCATGAGGTACTGAGGTCGCTGGGTCATCGAAAACTCCGGAGTCTCCAGGGGTGAAACTCAGGATCGGCCAGTTCGGGGTTAGCAAGAAGCCGGACTCGCGTTAGGATATGTTCGATTTATTGCCGAAACGTCACACTGGATTGACGATATGGATGAACTTGACCGAAGACTCTTGGCCCTGTTGCGGATCGACGCGCGCACGCCGGCCTCCTCCCTGGCGCAGGGCCTGGGGGTCTCACGGGGCACGGTGCAAAACCGAATTGAGCGCCTGCGGGCGCAGGGCGTCATTCAAGGCTTCACCATCCGCGCGCGGCCCGACATCGAAACCAACCGGGTTCGCGCCGTGATGTCTATTGAAGTCGTCGGTGAGCGAACGACCCCCGTGGTGCGCGCCCTGGCCGGATTTCCCCAGGTCGTGGCCATACACTCGACCAATGGCCGCTGGGATCTCGTGGCCGAGTTGGACACCGACAACCTGTCGGGGTTCAGCCAAGTCCTCGACGACATCCGCCGAATCCAAGGCATATCTAACTCCGAGACCAGCCTCTTGCTGCGGACTCACCCACTCTAAATGAACAGAGCGCTGCGGCGCGAACCGCAACGCCCTTTCAGGTCTGTCGAAGGCCTTAGACGGCGGGTCGTGCCATTGTCGGCAGCTTGCCAGCTTGAGCCTTGTTGGCCTCGTGCTGGCCAGGAGGCAGCGGGATCAACCCGCGACTTTGCAGATATCCACCGCGTCCAGCGGCTGCATCTGAGACAAACTCATTGACGAACTCCTGCAAGCCCTGTGTCACACCGATATTCGACTTTTTCACATAGATGTAGAGCGAGCGGGACAGGGGATATGAACCGTCGGCAATCGCCCCGGCGGTCGGCTTGATGCCATTGACGCTAGCACCCTTCACCTTGTCCATGTTCTCTTCAAGGAACGAATAGCCGAACACGCCTAGAGCGCCCGGCGTTTTGGTCAGAGTCTGGACGATGGCGTTGTCGTTTTCGCCGGCATCGACCCAACCATCCTTGCGGAGCGGATCAACCAATTCCTTGAACTTCTTTTCGTTGTCGGAGCGGATCGCGTCGACTGTAGGAAACTTCCGAGCACCGGCTTCAATCGCCAGTTCTACGAAGGCATCGCGGGTGCCAGAGGTTGGGGGCGGGCCATAAACGAGGATCTTGTTGCCCGGCAGCCCGGCGCCGACCTCGTCCCAGGTTTGATAGGGATTAGCTTCAAACTTCCCAAAACGCACGACCTTGGAAGCCAGACCAAGATAGAGCATCTCGGTTTTGAAGGCATAATCCGCGCCGTCTTTGTCCACGGCGATAATGATCCCGTCGAAACCGACCTTGATTTGGACGATGTCTTTGACGCCTTTGGCGGCGCAGGCGTCGAACTCAGACTTCTTCATTGGACGGCTGGCATTGGCGATGTCAGGGAAGGCGTCGCCCGTGCCCGAGCAGAACAGCTTGATACCGCCGCCGGTGCCCAGGCTTTCGACCTTGGGTGCCTTCTTGCCGGACTTCTTGGCGTAGTTTTCTGCAACGCGGGTGGCGAAGGGGAACACGGTGGATGAGCCGGCGGCCCAGACATAGTCGCGGGCGGCAAAGGCAGGTGCACCGGTGGCCGATAGGGCCGCAGCGGCAGCCACGCCGATCAGCAGTTTGGAGGTGGGGTTTTTCATGTGGAGCTTCTCCTAAATCTCTCAGTGAACCTAGAAGTCCACCTGGGCACGCATCTGGAACTGGCTGACTTTCACGTCACGTCCCAGAACCGGATTGTCAATGTTAGAGCGGGTGTAGTTGGCCTGCACCCGGACATAGGCTGTGGGGTAGTAGTTCGCGCCGAGTGTCCAGGCAGTGTATTTCCCCGCATCCTGGGTGAGCGTGCGGGCTGCAGCTGTCGAAGACTTCTTGTAGGCGTCGGTTAGGTCCGCATAGTCGTAGCGGGCGAGAAGCTCCACACCGCCGAGGCCGCCGGCCGTGATCGGATTGATGATCTTCGGACGCGCGAACTCACCCTTTGTCGGGTCATAGTTGCGGGTCTCACCGGTCGGCCAGAAGCTGACATAGGCATAGCCGACCTTGAGGTCTGGATCCGCGCCCGGCGAAACGGTCACCAGACGGTTGACCTTGATGTTCGCATATTCACCTTGGACCGAGAAGGCGTTGTGGAGCCAAGCACCCTCAACGCCGAGAGTCTGATCGGTCTTGCCCAGGCCCTGCGTCCGATAATAGGCGCCGTTGGTGCCGTAGTTGGTATTGGGTCGGCCCTGATAGCCAAAGCCTGCCTCATCGCCGTGATGACGATAGCGGCCCCAGACACCCAAGTGGACCTTGTCGGCGTCGGTCAAGATCGGCGAATAGGTGAAGCGACCCGTGACGCCGTTGCGCTCTTTCGAACCGGGATTGGCCGTCGCTGTATTATTGACGTCAGCGTTGTTGATTGAGTCGCCCTGAAGCGCACCAGTCAAGGTCCAGTTCGGACCATTGAACTTGCCGACCACCGACAGGACGTAGCTGTCGGGACCGAGGTCGCCATAGGGCCCACGATCCATGAAGGAAATGAAACGGGTCGAGGTCAGGTTCTCGATGCCGGCGGCTTTGATATTGCCGACCATGATGGAGGTCATTTCATTTGGCTTGTACTCAATAACCACATCGTCCCAGGCCCAGGCCCCGCCGTTCACGGCGCCGCCCTCAGCCTTATAGGCGAGGTAGGTGTTGAGCTTACCCTCGACGCCCAGGAACGCCTGACGACCGCGGATGTTGGACGTCTGGTAGTCGGCTAGCGGCGCCTGACGGTTCACATCCTGAAAGACGTAGTCAACCAGCAGACGGCCGCGCACCTTGAATTGCACGTCATCATTGGTCCATTGCGGCGAGCCCTTCCAGGCGACCGTTGTCTCTTGGGCACCAGCGACACCGGCGCTGAGCAGTGAGACACCGAGCGCAGCACAGGCGCACAAGGATGTCTTGAGAGTTTTTGCAGAATTCATGTTCGGATTTCCCCTTCAGCCTTCGAAAGCTTGGGGCTCACCTAGCGGCGTCGTGTGACGGTCCGACCACGGTTTGATGACAGTTTGGTGTCAGATGAACGACAGCCCGGTTAGATCTTTCGAAACCTTGATCCCTGCGTCGCCATCAGCGCCAGAGTCCAGTCTTCAGGCAAGATCTTGGCCATTGCCGCAATGACCTTGTTGGGGGCACCCGGTACGCAGACACTGCGATTGGCTTCGGTGGCTTCATAGCCTGCGGCTGCGACCTCATCGGCTCCCAGCCACATCCACTCCGGCGTCGCGCTATGCACCTGATCCCGCGTTCCGGTGACGTCGTGAAATTCCGACCAAGTGAACCCTGGGCAAAGGGCGCTGACGTGGACGCCGGTGGTCAGGTTCTCAAGATGTAGGCTCTGGGAGAACTTGACCAGGTAGCTCTTCGTGGCCCCGTAGAGCGTGTGCCCGGCTGAACCCGGCACCAGTCCGGCGAGGGAGGCGACATTGAGGATGCGGCCGAACTTTCGCTCCACCATGCCCGGCAGGACGCGGTGAGCCAGTTCGGAAGGAGCCTGTAACAGGACCCGCAGGAAGGCCGCCTGATCCTCCCACTTCGTCGAAGCGTAGCCGCCGGAGAGGCCGTAACCGGCATTGTTGATCAGAGCGTCAACCTCGCGACCATGTTGCGCCAAGTGTTCGAGAATTTGCGTTGGTGCGTTGGCCTCGGCAAGATCGGCCACCACGGTCAAGGTTTCGATGCCGTATCGCAGGGCCAGCTCATCGGCCAGTTTCTCCAACCGGTCGCCGCGCCGGGCAGTCAACGCCAGGTCAAAGCCGTGGCTGGCATAGACCCGCGCTAGGGCCGCGCCGATCCCGGCGGACGCCCCCGTGACCAATGCCAGTTTGCGGGTCATCTTGATTCCTTAGTGGCCATGGGAGGGGTTTAGGCCAGATCGGCGATTTCGTCATCGGTCAGATCGCCGGGCACCACCGTTACCGGCACCTTGCGCGCACCCCATTTGACCCCATCCTTGGCCAGCGAAGCCACAAGCGGTCCTGGTCCCCGTCCGCCAACCGCCGCAGCGAGCACCAAGATCTTGATAGCCGGGTCGCGGGAGATCACCGTGCGCAAGGCCGCGCGGGTATTGTCGGCATGCTGGATGATGAACTCAGGTGACTCGCCAGTCTCGGCGATCACGAACTCAGCCATCTTTTGCAACATGGCTTCCGCCTCTTCGCGAGCCTGTCGCTCAATCTCCTCACGCACCCCGCTCCAGTGCTCAAAGACAGCGGGCTCAATCACCTTCAGCAGCGCCACATGCCCGCCTGTGGAACGCGCGCGGCGACAGGCAAACCGCAGGGCGGCATGAAACTCCGGGCTCTCGTCGGCAATGACCAGGAACTTGCGTTGGCTCATGGGGGGACGGTGGCGGTTTGAGCGGGTTTTCGCAAGGGCTTGCCCAGTATGTGTGATTCACATATATTGAGCTATGCAATTCGAGTATGATCCCGATAAGGACGCGATCAATCTGAGAAAGCATCAACTGCCCTTGATCTTCGGGCGAATGATCTTCTTCGACGTCGATCACATCGTTCTCGCATCGATCCGACCCATTGACGGTGAGGATCGCTACAAGGTCGTCGGGTTGGTCGAAGGAAGATTACATACCGCAGTCTTCGTTTTGCGCGGAGAGCAGGTCAGGTTGATTTCAGTAAGACGGAGCAATGCAGGTGAACAACGAGTCTATCATAGCGATCCCGGCTGACCGCGATGACCCCGAGGACTTTGATGTCAGCGTGGCGGGTGCCGAACGCGCATTGGTCGGACGCAATCTTCGTCGCCTTCGAAACCGACTATCTATGAGCCAGGACGAGTTTTCGCGCACCTTCGGCATCCCTGTCGCCAACATCCGCCAGTATGAGATTGGCCGCCATATGCCCCCCCCGGCGGTGAGGGCCTATTTGAAGGTCATTTCCCAAGCGCCGGACGTAGCGGCGAATGCCGTGGCGGCGGCTTAGCCCGCCCAGTAGCCTACGATCTTCTTCACCTCGGCCAGGGTCGGGGCTGCCACTTCGCGCGCCCGCTCCGCACCCGCCGCCAAGATGGCGTCGATCTGAGCGGGGTCGGACAGGAAACGGCGCATGGCTTCGCCGATGGGTGCAAGCTTGGCCACGGCCAAGTCGGCGAGCCTCGGCTTGAACGACTGACCAAACCCCTGGCCGGTAAACTCCGCCAAAACCTGGCCCGAACTGCGGCCCTCCAGGGCGGCATAGATGCCGATCAGGTTGAGCGCCTCAGGTCGGTCCTTCAATTCCTCCAGCGTCTCGGGCAAGGGCTCCGGGTCGGTGCGCGCCTTGCGAACCTTTTGGGCGATGGCGTCGGCGTCATCGGTGAGGTTGATACGGGAATAATCCGACGGGTCAGACTTGCTCATCTTGGCCGCGCCGTCGCGTAGGGACATGATCCTGGCACCCGGCCCTTCGGCCACTGCCTCAGGCAGGGGGAAATAGCCCGGCACTTCGAAGTCGTGGTTGAACTTGGCGGCGATGTCGCGGGTCAGTTCCAGGTGCTGTCGCTGATCTTCGCCGACCGGCACGTGGGTGGCCTTGTAAATCAGAATGTCTGCGGCCTGAAGCACCGGATAGGTGTAGAGCCCGACGCTCTCGCGCTCCTTGTGCTTACCGGCCTTGTCCTTGAATTGGGTCATCCGGTCGAGCCAACCTAGGCGCGCCACACAGTTGAACACCCAGGCCAATTCCGCATGGGCCGGCACCGCCGACTGAGGGAAAATGGTTGCGATCTTCGGGTCGAGACCCGCAGCCAGATAGGCCGCCGTGATCTCGCGCACCTGAGACTTCAGAAGCTTGGGGTCCTGCCACTGGGTGATTGCATGTAGGTCGGCCACGAAGATGAAGGTCTCCATCTCGTGCTGCATGCGAGTAAACTTCACCAGGGCACCAAGATAGTTGCCCAGGTGCAGCGCACCGGTTGGCTGGACACCGGAGAGCACACGGGTGGGGCCCGCATAGGAAGGGGTAGTTTGATCGGTCATGGGTTTGGGCTTTGTGATGGAGGGTGTGGCGGCGCGATCTCGCGCCAGGGCGGCGAGTTCAGATGCAGCGCCATCGCTGGGAGTTTTTCACAAGGTCCATGCCTAGCCGAATAGTCGCCAATAGGCCCTAGGGCAAGTCTGGTGTCGGGGTGCCGGACTCATCCTTGCCTCGCCGGAAGGCCGTGCGCAGTTCGGTGGGGGTGATGCCACCGAAGGCAAACAGGAGAACCGGATAGGCGAGTCCACCCGCAATGGCGATCAGCAGGACGGCGATCTCCTTGGCGTGGAGACCCGCGAATGAAACCCCGGCCAAGGGTGCCTCAACCTGACTTCGGAAATGACTGGCGGCGTAGAGCATCAAACCCATAATCAAGCTGGCCAGAGCCACCCGGACCATCTTTCCCCAGGCCCGCGCTGTAGGGCGGTAGTGGTACTTGCGATTGAGGGTCCAGGCCATTTGAATCACGGTGATCCAGGTGGCGATGCTGGTGGCCGCCGCGATACCTTGGAAGCCCACAGTGTAGAATAGAGCCACACCAAAGACGATATTCACACCGACAGATATCAGCGAGAACCGCATGGGGGTGCGGGTGTCGTGCCTCGCAAAGAAGGCGGGTTGAAGAATCTTGACCAGCACAAAGGCGGGAAGGCCCCAGCCGTATTGGAATAGAATCTGCCCGGCAGCGACCGCGTCCTTGTGCAGGAAAGCGCCGCGCGTAAAGAGGCCATCGACCAAGTAGACAGGCATGGCCAGGATCGCAGCGGCAGCCGGAAGGCAGAAAGCCAAGGCAAAAACCAAGCCCTGATCCAAAGCGATCTGTGCATCGTCATGGTCATCGGAACCGAAGGCTTTGGATAGGCGCGGCAGGAGTGCCACGCCAATGGCGGTGCCCACGAGCGACAAGGGTAACTGATAGAACCGGTCGGCCACGCTCATCCAAGCTCGCAGGCCTGACACTTGCGAGGCCAGCATCGTGGAGATGAATATATTCAGTTGCACTGCGCTGGAGGCCAGCGCTCCAGGGATGGTCAGCCTGATAAGGGCGAGCACTTCGGGCGTCAGCTTGGGCCGGACCATCCGAACCTTCGCACCGGACTTGGATACGCCCCACCAGCACAGTGCCGCCTGACCGATGCCGGCCACGATCGTCGCGTAGGACGCCGCATATGCCGCTTGGACGGGATCCGTCTGAGGCCAAACTGCGACTAGCATCACAAGGTTCAGAACCGTCGGATAGGCTCCGTAAACAATGAACCTACCCCGCGCCGTCAGCACACCGGCCAAGAGCGAGGCGACCACCATACAGGGCAGATAGGGCATAGTGATTTGGGTTAAGATCACCGCCAACCGGAACTTGGCCGGATCTGACACATATCCCGGCGAATAGACCAGCATGATCCAGGGCATTGCCAACTGGGCCACAATGGTGAGGACGATGGTGGCTGCCGCCATCGTGGCCAGGGCGTCAGCGGCGAGATTGTCCGCCGTCTCCGCCCCATCAGCGGCCAGCTTACGGGAATAGGACGGGACAAAGGCTGCGGCGAATGCGCCCTCTGCAAAGATACGTCGGAACAGGTTTGAGAAGGCTTGGGCGGTATAATAGGCGTCTGCCGCAATGGTTAGGCTGGCCCCCATCCGGGCGGTGATGACCAAGTCACGCGCGAGGCCCAGGAATCGGCTTACCAAGGTCAGGGCCGAATAGATCATAGATGAGCGGATCATCCCGCCAGATTTGACCGGGGACGTGGCGGAATTGTCGGCTGGGGCGCTCACGCCGTTTCTCTGCGCCGCGCCCTTAGTGCTGGTCAAGCGGGCTTAGCGCGCAATGCTGGCTCGGGCCTTTTGCAGATCCGTTCGTCGCCGACCCTCCAAAGGCGGGTCAACGGCTTCGAGCGCGGCCATCAGCTCGGCCTTGAGGTCGGCCATCTTCTTGGTGTCGGTCAACTTATGACCCTTGGCCCCGACCACGTAAAACGCATCGACGGCGCGTTCTCCATAGCCATCGATATGGGCGGAGAGAATCGAGAGACCTGCATCAGATATCGGTTTGGCCAGGGCTGCCAACAGTCCAGGTCGGTCGCGACCCGAAGCCTCCACCACCGTCGATAGCTCTGAAGCTTCGTTGTCGAGCATAACAGTCGGAGTGATCGAAAAGGCGGCAGCTCGTCCCAAATCGCTAAGTTTCTTGGTCTCGGCCTTGCTGGGCTCGCCGCGTCCTGCCGCCTCTAGGCGGTTGGCCAAGCGCTCCAAGGCCTTGACATTGTCGGCCCCGAAAGCCGCGCCCGAAGCATCCTGAACAAAGAACACGTCCAAGGCTTGCCCGGCTCGTGAGGTAAAGACCCGCGCGCCGACGACATTGGCACCAGCTGCGGTCAGGGCGTCTGCGAGATCAACAAACAGACGCACACGGTCCTGCGCCGCGACCACGATTTCAGCCGCATTGAGATCGGGTCTAACCCGACCCTCCGCTGCAGCTCCGACTGCGGCGCGTCCGGCGAGCTTGGCATGAGTCAGTACCTCATCGTCGGTGAAGGATGTGAAATAGGCGTCCTCCATGCCCTGGGCCCAATCGGTCACTGCGGGGTCGACGGCCACCAGACGCATGCGAGCATCATAAGCCGCATTCTCGTGATAGCGGCGAACAGCTGCAGCTTGATCGGACCCTCTCCCGCCCCGGAACAGGGCTTCGGTCGCGGCATAGAGCTCGCGCAGCAGTTGGCCTTTCCAGCCATTCCAGACGCCGGGGCCAACCGCGCGGATATCGGCTACGGTCAACACCAGTAGGAGGCGCAGGCGCTCCGGCGTTTCGATAACACGGGCAAAGTCGACGACGGTGCGAGGGTCTGAGACGTCTCGCTTCTGGGCGGTGTCGCTCATCAGTAGGTGATGTTCCACCAGCCAGGCCACTAACTCTATGCGCTTGCGATCTTGGCCTAAGCGCTCACAAGCTTGGCGCGCGGCGCGAGCTCCGGCCTTCTCCTGGCCCCCGGCCCCGCCCTTGCCGGTGTCATGCAGCAACATGGCCAGGAACAGAGCTTCGCGGTCATCGATCAACGGCATGATGGCCGTGGAGAGCGGGTGGTCCTCTGCGAACTTGCCCGCAGCGATCTGGGCGATGACGCCGACCGCCCGCAACGTGTGCTCATCGACCGTATAGGAGTGATACATATTGAACTGCATCTGAGCGACGATGCGGCCCCATTCGGGAATGAACCTGCCTAGGACATCGGCCTCATTCATCATCGAAAGCGTACGCTGTGGGTCGCGACCGTGCGCGAGGATATCCAGGAACACCTGAGCGGCGACCGGGTCCCGCCGCACCTTGGTCCCGATCAAGTTGGTCATGCGCGAAGCCGCTGTGAAGGCATCGGGGTGGAGGTCAAGGTCTCGTTGATCGGCCAATCGGAACAGACGCAACAGGTTGACCGGGTCAGATGAAAACACCTCCGGGCTGTCGATGCTAAGGCGACCGCCGTCCTCGTGGAACCCCGGGTCCAGCGCCTTTCGACGTGCCCTGCCGCCGCCGGGCAACAACCGCGAGAAGCCCTTCGGTTCGGCCTTCACCCGCTCAGACTCAAGCTTGGCCGCAAAAACACGGGTAAGAGCCCCCACCTCCTTGGCGATCAGGAAATAGCGCCGCATGAAGCGCTCAACCGCCGGGGCGTCACCACGATCCCCATAGCCCATGCGCCTGGCGATCTCGGGTTGCAGATCAAAGGTGAGCCGCTCTTCCGGTCGGCCGGTGGCGAAGTGCAGGTGGCCCCGCACAGCCCAGAGGAAGTCGAAGGCGCGGATGAAGGCGGCAACCTCGCGGCGCTCAAACATCTCCAGCTGCACCACACCGTCCACCTGGGCCACTGGGTGCAGATACTGCGCGATCCAGAATAGGGTGTTGAGATCACGCAGACCACCCTTCCCTTCCTTAACGTTGGGTTCGACGAGATAGCGGCTGGCACCCGCGCGGTCCTGGCGCTGATCGCGCTCCTTCAGCTTGGCCGCGACGAATTGGGCACCGGTCCCCTTGACCACCTCAGCACGGAACCGGCGGGTGAGTTCGGCGGAGAGCTTTTCATCACCGCTCAGCCGTCGGGCCTCCAAGATCGAGGTGCGGATGGTAAAGTCTTCCCGCGAGAGGCGGATGCACTCTTCCACCGTGCGAGAGGCGTGGCCGACCTTGAATCCTAGGTCCCACAGGGCATAGAGCATATATTCGATGACGCTCTCAGCATGAGCGGTCTGTTTGTAGGGTCGCAAGAACAGCAGGTCGAGGTCGGAGAATGGCGCCAGCGTTCCGCGCCCATATCCGCCAACCGCGATCAGGGCCAAGCGCTCACCTTCGGTGGGGTTGCGCGCCCGAAACACGTGGACTGTGGTGAAGTCATAGAGGGCGGTGACCACCTCATCGGTGACGCCCGACAGCAGTCGCGCGGTCTCGATACCGCCGGCACCATTCTCCAACCGCTCCTTGGCGATCATTCGGCCCCGGAACAGCGCTTGTTTGAGGATATCCAACGCCGCCTTGCGTTGGGCCGGCTCATCGCCCGCCGCGTCCAGCGCCGCCGCCGACAGCTGCGTCCGCAGCCGCACCCCGTCGACGACATATTCCAGGCGGGTAGGTCTGAGGCGCGGTGGCATGGAGAGGGGTATAGACGCTCAGGAAGCGCGCGTCTTGAGACCTATTCCCGGGCCAACTCCAGCCCCTGCAAGCTGCCCTCTGCGCGCCAGTCTTCCAAAACCTTAACGAAGGCAATCGGGCCCTGTCCGTAGGAGCCGTTGCGCGCCGCGAGCACCGAGGGCTGACCCTCATTGTTATAGTAGCCCGGCGTGCATTCCTCGAGGAACTTCTGGCGGAAGATTGCCATGTCCATGATGGTCTTGACCCACGCCTCTTCACCTTGCTCGCTGGCTTCCACCGTGCGGACCTGATGGTCCAGGGCATGCTGGACAATATAGGCCATGTGCTTGGACTGTTCGTCCATCATATGCGGGAAGTTGGCCGTGAAACCCGACTGGGTGTTGGAGAAAATGAAGCAGTTTGGGAAGCCGCGCGCGTGCATGCCGTGCAGGGTCGAAACCCCGTCGGCCCACTTGTCGGTGAGGGTCTGGCCGCCACGGCCGATCAGCTCGTATCCAGAACGCCGCGTATAGCTGGTGCCGACTTCGAAGCCGGTGGCATAGATCAGGCAGTCAAGCGCGTAGTGCTGACCATTGGCCCAGATGCCGGTCTCGTCGATCCGCTCAACGCCCTTACCGTTGGTATCGATCAGGTGGACACCGGGGCGATTGAAGGTGTCCAGATACTCGTCGTGGAAACAGGGACGTTTGCAGAACTGGTTGTAGTAAGGTTTTAGCGCCTCAGCCACTGCGGGGTCGGCCACCACCGAATCCACCCGCGCGCGCACCTGTTCCATTTTCTGGAAGTCGGCGATCTGCATCATTTCCATGATGTCACCGGGCGGGCCTTCCCTACGGCGAGCGAGCAGCAACAGGTTTTGGATGATGTCGGTCCAGCCGTCATTGACGAGGTCTTCCTCCTGGAAGCCGCCCGACACCAAGGTGTTGAAATTATCCATCCGGCGTTTTTGCCAGCCTGGCTCAAGGCTTTCTGCCCAGGCCGGATCGGTGGGTCGATTGTTACGCACGTCGATGGAAGAAGGTGTGCGCTGAAAGACGTAGAGTTCTTTAGCCCCCGCGCCCAGATGCGGCACGCATTGGACCGCTGTTGCGCCGGTGCCGATGACGCCAACCCGCTTATTGGCTAGGCCGGTCAAATTGCCCAAGCTGTCTCCGCCGGTATAGGCATAGTCCCAGCGGCTGGTGTGAAAGGTATGGCCCTTGAAGCTCTCGACGCCGGGAATTCCCGGCAGCTTGGGCCGATGCAGCGGGCCATTGGCCATGGCCACAAAGCGCGCACGGATCGCGTCGCCGCGATTGGTGGTGATGATCCAGCGTGAGCTTGCCTCATCCCAGGCCATGCCGGTGACTTCAGTCTGGAAACAGGCATTGGTGTAGAGGTCGTATTTCTCAGCTATGGCCGCGCTATGGGCCAGGATCTCCGGCGCTCGGGTGTACTTTTCTGCCGGCATGAAGCCGACCTCTTCCAGCAGCGGCAGATAGATATAGCTCTCGATGTCACAGGCCGCGCCTGGGTAGCGGTTCCAATACCAGGTGCCGCCGAAGTCGCCGCCCTTTTCGATGACTCGGATATCTTTGACGCCGGCTTCCCGCAGTCGCGCCCCGGCCAGCAAGCCGCCGAACCCGCCGCCCACGATCACCACCTCGACCTCATCGGTCAGCGGCGCGCGGCTAAAGCCTGGAGCCACATAGGGATCATCCAGATAGTGCGCATAGTCGCCGACGATCTCTTGGTATTGCTGATTGCCATCGGCACGGACCCGCTTGTCGCGCTCGGCGCGATAGCGCGCGCGCAGGGCAGCAGGATCAAACCCCAAGTCCTTGGCCATCGGCTCGGCATTGTCAGGCATGGTGAGGTCTCCCGGTTGGTCGCATGCGCTAAGGTACCGGCAATAGGGGGCCGAGTGACGTTGGGGACGGCAAGAGGGGAATAGGTGGGGCAAGGAAGGTGTATGTATCCCACCTCTCCTCCGCCGATTCATAGGTCCAGCATGAACTCTCCGGCCAAAGCACCGAACCACAACTCGGGTTACGCCAAGCAATTGGCGCTTGTCACGGGTGCGTCTTCGGGCATCGGCCGCGCCTTTGCCGAGCGGCTTGGCGCTGAAGGCTACGACTTGATCGCCGTGGGTCGCCGCCACGATCGCCTCGCGGAGCTGGTCACGGCGCTGCCAAATGTGAAGGTGCAGGTCCTGGTAGCTGACCTCGGCACAGATGCCGGTGTGGAGGCCGTAGCCGAGGTTTGCGAACGCCAAGCTCTGACCCTGCTGATCAACAATGCCGGTGTGGCTCACTACATGCCGTTCACCGAGTTGCCGGCCGCCAAGGCGAGCGAACTGCTTCACGTAAAGGTCGTTGCGCCCACCATGCTGGCGCGCGCCGCAGCGCCTGGCATGGTCGCGAGAGGGCAAGGCACTATCATCAATGTGGCAGGCATGCTGGCGTTCAGCGGATCGATGCCCATGGATAAGCTGCCGCTTCGCCGGGCTGTCTACACCGCGACGCTGGCCCACATCGTGGCGTTGTCGCAAGCGCTGCACGAGGAGTTGAAGTCGCAGGGTCTTCAGGTACAGGCGCTCTTGCCTGGCGTGGTCGCGACCGAATTCCACGAGCGACAGGGGTTAGACCTCAGCGCCGTGCCCAGGATGTCTGCCGATGACGTCGTGACCGCCAGCCTGCGCGGGCTGGAGCTTGGTGAAGTGATCTGCGCGCCCGGCGTCGAGCAAACTGATCTGTTGGATTCGGTGTTTGGCGCCAGTATGGCGGCCTTTGCCGGGCAGTCGCCGGTCCTAGCGACGCGATATCTAGACTCGTGAGACCGCGCTTGGAATCAGCCCCTTCTGCGACCGTCGAGCTGGCAACCTTTGAGTTGGTGTTCACGGACACGCCTCAGCATCAACTCGCCGCTACTAAACCAACCAGTCCGGATTCAGTCTTGAGATGATCTCACCGATGCAGCTGCACCCGCGAACTTCGACTTGAAAGGATTCATACTCAGCGCCCGGGTCGTCAGGCTCATAGTAGCGCTTAGAAGCGACCTCATATGAAAGGCAGGCTCGATCCTGATCCTCGCCGTTCGGTGAAACCCCACATTTCCTGATCGGTCGTGAAGCCTAGGGCCGGGAATTGAATGTCAGCGTCTGATACTTTCATTGCCACTTTCATGAG